>NZ_JAGWCW010000018.1:0-90037 GCF_020657835.1 Clostridioides sp. ZZV14-6387 | reverse complement strand
AGGTTTATTTCATCCTTATGTTTTAGTTTGGTTAGCTTTAGGGGTTTCCAGCAATTCAAGTAGTATTGGATAGGTTCCATCCTATCTCTACATATAAGTTTCCCTATATGCTGACTACTTTAGCTACTAACTCACGACTAAAGTCATGAGTGTGCATAGCTATTTTTTAATCAAATTCTCTTGATGTTAAAGTTATGTCCTTCCCAGCTACTGTTACACTATGCTTTTCCTTATCTATTAATAACGCTCCAACTTCTATGGTATTCTTATTTTCATTATTAGCACCACTAAAATAATATGCTCTTCTAATCAAAGATTTGACTCTCACAGTAAGCTCAAGTGGATTAAATGGTTTTGTCAAATAATCATCTGCGCCAGTCATTATTCCTTGTATTTTATCCATATCTTCTGATTTTGCACTCAACATAAGTATTGGTATATTTAAACTTTCTCTAACTCTTCTGCAAACTTCTATACCATCCATTTTGGGCATCATTATATCCAACACCATTAAATGAATATTCTCTTTTTTTAAAATTTCTATAGCTTCTTCTCCATCTTCAGCTTTAATTACACTATATCCACTATTTAAAAGATATATCTCTATAAGATCTCTTATTTCTTTTTCATCATCAACAACAAGAATTGTATTTTCCACTTTTACACATCCCAACTTAACCTTTGTACATAGTTTTTATTCAAATAAAATTATACTATACTTTAGTTAAAGTAATCCATTAAATTTCTTCAACTACCCACTTCCAATATAATACAATTCATCTTAAACATTTATATTATTTGCTTTGTAGATATTCTTCTAAAGTTAATCCTCTTGAATAAATTTCCTCGGCAATATCTTTACCAACATATCTAATATGCCATGGTTCATATGCTGTACCAGTTATATTTTCTTTGCCTTTAGGATATCTTATTATAAACCCAAACTTATGAGCATTTTCTGCAAGCCATATAGCTTCTTTTGTACTACCAACAAACCATCTCTCTGGATTTGTTAAGTCTATACAAAGTCCAGTTTGATGCTCACTATAACCAGGCTTTGCCACATATGCATCTGCTTTTTCTTGTCCCTGAGATTTTACCCTTCTTGTATAAGTATCTTGCTGAGTATTGTAAGACCTATATGCTGAAGACCCTAAAAACTGTATTCCTTCTTCATTAGCTTGCTTAACTAAATCTTCCACTGCTTTTGCAGGTTCTCCTGCCATTTGTTTTTCTTCTTCTGTTACTTCTTCAACAAAAGGTATATTTACTTTAGTAATATTTTCAGGAGCATAATCTTTACTAATTCCATTTGTCTTGTTTACCAGTAATATATTTGCTATACTATTTGAGTGATTTTTATTTTGGGAATTTGATTCAACATCTTTTTCTGAAGCAAATTGGGCAGTTCCTGTTGGTGTTTTATCTTTTATAAGAAATTTATTTTTAGATATAAATACACTTATAAATACTACTATAATAATAGCTAATATTAATTTAAATTTTTTCATGGTTACATCTTCTCCTTTTTGTATGTTTGTCTATAATGTTAATTTTAGAGTATAAGTTTTAAGTATTTTATAAGTAAATCTTAAGTAAATCTTAAATTTAATATTTTTGAAAGGTGGTGCTTAAAAATGTCTATACAAAAACTCCTTAGTAAAGCTCGCAAGGCTATACAAGACTTTGATATGATACAAGAAAATGATAAAATTGCTGTTGGACTATCTGGTGGAAAAGATAGTTTAACACTACTTCATATACTTAAAAGCTATCAGAGATTTTCTCCTCAAAAATTTGAATTGATAGCTATAACTCTAAATACTGGTGATATTGATAATTCTCCACTAAATAAATTGTGTGAGGAAATAGATGTGCCCTTTTATGAATTTCAAACTGATATAAAGGAAATTGTGTTTGATATAAGACAAGAAAAAAATCCTTGTGCATTATGTGCTAATTTAAGAAGAGGTGCCTTAAATGATAATGCTAAAAAACTGGGATGTAATAAAGTGGCTCTTGGACATCATAAAGATGATGCAATTGAAACATTTTTAATGTCTATGTTTTATGAAGGCAGAGTAAATTGTTTTTCTCCAAAAACATACTTAGATAGACAAGATTTAACTGTCATAAGACCTATGATTTACATAGAAGAGTATATGACTAAGAAGATTTCAAAAGATTCTAACTATCCTATTATAACAAATCCATGCCCTGCAAATGGTCATACCAGAAGAGAATACATAAAAAATCTTATTGCTGATTTAAATAAAGAGATGCCAGATTTTAAAAGAAATGTATTTGGTGCTTTAAATAATTCAGAGAAACTGTTTGTATGGGATAAAGAAAAGATAAAAAATTTAAATAGTAATTAATACTTTTACAAAAAAGCAAGATTGTATTAATTATAAATAAACCATAAATAACCTACACAATCTTGCTATATTTTTTTATCTTATATTGTTTTAATCTATATCTTAATAGTTATTAATAATGTTTCTATTATCTAATATACTAATTATAACTTGAACATTTGTATCTTACTTAATTCAATCTACTTTTGCAATTTCTACCCATTCTAATAAATAAAATAGTATTTCATATTAAATTAGAATGTTAAATTCTACTATTTCTGGTATATTAAAAAATCTAAAGGGTAACTTTGTACTTCCAAGACCTGAACTCACATATAAGTGATTTCCATTTACCTCATAAAATCCTTTAGTATATTTCCTTCCATATGGAGGAGTAACTAAGGCGCCTTTAAAAGGTATTCTTATTTGACCACCATGACTATGCCCAGATAAAACTAAATTCATTGAATCTTTACTAAACATATCGACTAAATCTGGTTCATGTGCTAATAATAAATTAAAATTATTTTTATCAGTCTTATTCTCTAGATATTTTATATCAGGATTTCCATTTAATATTTCATCAACACCTAATATATTAATATACTTATCATCAGCTAACTTTATCTTTTTATTTTCATTTATCAAAAGATTGAAGTTGGAATTTTTCATAATTTGTCTATAATACCTAGGAAGTTTATACATATAATCATGATTGCCGAATACTGAAAATTTTCCCAACCTAGCATTCATACTTGATAAAATAGCTGTAATTTCATCTATATCTGGATTTTTATTGGAATAATCAATTAAATCACCAGTAAATACTATTATATCTGGATTCAAAGCATTAACCTTATTAGCCACTTTTTTAAGGTTCTTAGTTGAGTAAAAACTACCTATCTGAGTATCTGAAATTTGAACTACTTTTATACTTTCAGATTCAGTCTTTACTATATCATTTTTTACTAAATTTCCACTTTCATTTATATTATATTTTTTCACGATTAATAGACTCGGTTCTATCGCAACTGAGTATATAAAAATCAGAATAAATATCAGCATAAAAATTTTTAAAAAAGATTTAACTCTTAAATTCAAAGCATCTACCTACTTATTTACTTTCTTAGACTATTTGCATCACAGATTCAACTTTGTCCATTTTTCTGTCATGCATTTTTGGTTTATTAGCTAAAAACCATTTATATGTAGCTGTAAGCCCTTCTTTTAATAATACATTTGGTATATAAAGCCCATGTTCAATAAGCTTATTTATATCCAGATTGAAGTCTATGTTTCTAAATGGGAAATATGTTCTTTCTCTAAACTCTACTTTTTCCATATCTACATACTTTATAATAGGTTCTTTACCAATAACTTCTCCACATGTATGTATAAGTTCGTCCCAAGAAATTAACTGTGGATTTGTTACATTATACGCCTCTCTTACATGAGGATTTTTCATTATACTTTCTAATACCTTTACCAAATCACCAATATATATAAATTGATTACTTACTTGTTTTCCTTTTGGCACTGGTATCTTTTCATTTTTTTCTATTTTTTCGAAGAAATAATATTCTCTATATAAATTATTATTTTCCCCATATATATAAGTTGGTCTGATAATTATATATGGTATAGAGCTACTTATAACAAAATCCTCTGCTTCTTTTTTATTTAGGCCATATTTTCCCCAGTTTTCATTTTCGCCCTTCTCATTTTCTTCTTTAACATTTCTCCCACTATCTTTGTATACTGCTCCTGCTGACAACACTATATATTTCTTTAGGCTATCTGGGTTTACAAAATCAATAAGATTACTTACATCGTCTTTTGTGTATGCTGTCATATCATATATGTAATCATACTTTCTTCCTCTGATAATGTTTTCCATGTCTTTGCGAACTTTTCTATCACAAATTAGATGTTCTTTAAAACCTGTATAATCTATTTCCTTTTTACCATTTGTAAGTATATCAATTTGATACCCACATTTAATTAAACGCTTAGCAAGTGCAGAACCTATGAAGTCGCTTCCACCCATAATTAAAATAGATTTCATTTCAAGTGCATCCTCCTCTTTTTTAAATGACTTCCTTAATTATAATATCATATTTTTAAATATGCTACAGTATTTTGTATTATTTTTGTTTATAAAAGATATTTATAGCAAAATATCTTTTATAGAATCTACACTTTCGACAATATAAGTAGGTTCACTTTCACTAATCTCTTCAAATGAACCATATCCATACAACACTCCAATAGAATCTACTCCTATTTTCTTAGCACCAATTATGTCATACTTTCTATCTCCAACCATAATAACTTTATCTTTATCTTTCACATTACACAAATCTAGTACATATTGTATAACTTCATTTTTATTTACCCTCGTACCATCAAGATTACTACCTACTATATACTTAAAATATCTATCTATATCAAAGTATTTAAGTATAGTTTCTGCAAAAACTGTTGGCTTAGAAGTAGCTAATAATAATATTTTATCATTTGTATAGAGCATTTCTAATATCTCTTTTATATTCTTATAAATTTTATTTTCAAATATCCCTTTATCTGAAAAATATTCTCTATACTTCTCAACAGCTCTTTTAGCTTTTTCATCATCAAATTTATAGTATTCTTTAAAAGTATCATGTAATGGTGGTCCTATAAATTGTTCTAAGTTATCTAAATCTTCTTTTATACCAAAACTATCTAATGAATATTGAATAGACTTTGTTATTCCTTCTTTAGGGTCTGTAAGCGTTCCATCCAAATCAAACAACACTATTTCATAGTTTTTCTTCATATTTAAATCCTCCATATTTATAAAAAGTAATATCTCCTATTTTATATTTATCTATTTTAAAAAGCTATAGTAATAGAAGTTTCTATACTATAGCTTAAGTAATAATTGAATCTTATATGTTTGGTGTTAAAATAAATCTAAATCATTCTATTTAACTGTTATAGCTGAAACTGGACATCCTTCTTCTGCTTCTTTACATAAATCTTGTAAATCTGCTGGTATTTCCCCTTCAATTGCAACTGAATGTCCTTCATCACTCATACTAAAAACGTCTGGACATGTTCCTATACATGCCCCACAAGCTACACATACATCCTTATCAACAAATGCTTTCATACTAAAATACCTCCCCTAAAATTATCTTTTTTTAATTATTGTTTCCTTAGATATTTATCCAATATATGCCAATTTAAACATATATTTATTATTTTATCACGATTGCTTAATTTATTATAGTATATTCATATCCATGTCTATAAACTTCGCTACTTTTCATCCATGATTTTACAGTATATTGTAAACTTAATTTTCTATCTAAAACTAATTCATTATCATTGTAGTCTTTTATAATATCGTTACTCTTCTCCATTGTAAATATAGTAAAATCACCTTCTCCACCAACCTTTATTCCGCCCTTATTTGAATGTAAATCGAAAATTTTTGTTGGATATTCAGTTACTTTTTCTATACATTTTTCTAAAGATATTCCAAGCTCCATAATTTTATTTATAACAGTTAAAAGAGAATAGTTTATGTCTTTCATATTTTTTATATGCATATCTGTGCTTATTAAATCTGGTTCTAATCCTTGATTTATTGCTTTTTTAAAAACTTTAAAATCAAACTGGTCTAATCCATAACACACATCAAATAATACTCCTCTATTCTTTGCATTTATTACTGATTCTCTTAGCGTGCCAAATTCATTAAATATTCCATTTGCACTGTTTCCATATACAGGTGTAACTACATCTCCTTTACCCAAAATATTCATTACTTCATCTATATATGATGGATGCTCACCTATATATACCACTAATGGTAAATTTAATTTCTTAGCAACTTGTTTTGATTTTTTAACTATATCTATACCATTTTCATTAGATTGAAATTTGCTTGCTTTTACCTTTATACCTTTTATTTTGTCCATATTTTTTTCCACAACAGACTCGACATCATCAAAATTTATAACATCTAAAGATGTCGACTCATTCAGTATATTTAATCCTTCATTTGTTACATTTAAAAATGAATATACTTCAGTTTTACACTCATCCATATATTTTTTCTTAAAATCATAGTAATTTAAAGGGCCAGCTGTACCCGCATCAAATATAACTGTTGAACCTTTTTCAATTCCAATTGAATCAGAGTCCATACCTGTAGGTAATTTTCTCTTATAACAATGGGTGTGAACATCTATAAATCCTGGAGAAATATACATATTATCAGCATTTATTATCTCAAACTCTTTGTTTGTAAGTAATCTTTCTTTTCTTATTTTTTCTTTGAGATTCAATCCAATATCATATATTTTCCCATGCAAAACCAGGATATCTTTTTTTTCAAACTTGATACCATCCTTTGGAGATATTATTGTCCCATTTCTTATAAGTAAATTTTTCATCTATTCCACATCCTAATTACAGTATAATTTCTCTAATAGTTTTTCTTACATAAAGAAAATAAGTCTAAAATAAAAATATTTTAGACTTATTCATTATATTATACTATACTCATTATATTAAATTAAATAAAAACTTCAATTTACTTTAAGAAGCAATTAAGTATTTGTTGCTCAGCCTCTTCTTCAGTAAGACCCAACGTCATCATCTTTAGTATTTGGTCTCCTGCAATCTTTCCAATTGCTGCCTCATGCACTAAGAGAGCATCTGGATGGTTTGCTGCAATCTCAGGTATAGCACTAATTTGAGAATTTCCCATGATTATTGAATCACATTGAACATGTGCAGAACAAAGAGAATCCCCAATAACGCAAGGATTAAACTTTTGCTTAGAATTATCTTGCCCAACTGTACGAGAAATTACTTGAGCAGACGAATTTTCTCCCTCTAAAACAACCTTCATATTAGATTCTGCAACTTGATTTCCATGAGTTAATAATTTCTCAAATACAACTATTTTAGCCCCTTTACCTAGGTTTGCATCCATTTCCCTTTTAGTTGAATCTACACCCTTAATTTGAATTGTTTCCATCTCACAATATGAATCTTCATCCATATTAACAATAGTAACTGGATTTAAGATTTTCTTTCCTTCTCCGTCACCTTCACCATAATGTTTTTCTACATATTTTAAGCGAGCTCCTTTACGTAAGAAAAATCTATGTATTCCATTATGTTCACTATCATCACAACCACAGTTATGTATTCCACATCCAGCAATTATAACAACATCTGCATTTTCTCCAATTTCAAAATCATTATAAACCATATCCTGCACACCAGCTTCTGTTACTATTACTGGTATATGGACATTTTCGCCTTTTGTGTTTGGTTTTACTATAATATCAATTCCAGGTTTATCATTTTTAGGAACTATAGTTACATTTTCAGTTGAATGTCTTTCTATTCCTTGCCCATTTTTACGTATATTGTATGCTCCTAGTGGAGTTCCACGAAGTTCAGCAACTTTTTCTAAAAGATTTAAATCTGTTTTGTTCATTTAATTTGCCTTCCTTTCTAATTAATTCATATCTTTCATTAATTCACAACTTGAATTAACTTGGCACATGATTTCAGGTAATATAGCATCTTTTGTTCCATGGCTTTTTACTGAACCATCTTGTAAAACAATTATTTCATCAGCTAACTCTAATATTCTTTCTTGATGAGAAATTATAATTATAGTTTGGTCAGACTCCTCATGTATTTTCTTAAAACTTTCATTAAGCTTTCCAAAACTCCAAAGGTCTATCCCTGCCTCAGGTTCATCAAATATAGAAACCTTTAAATCTCTGGCAAAAAGAGTTGCTATCTCTATTCTTTTCATTTCTCCTCCAGAAAGCGAGTTATCAACTTCACGATTTAAATAGTCTTTTGAACACAATCCAACATCTGTAAGATATTGGCAACATACATCTGTAGACAATGGTTTTCCATGAGCAAGTGTAAGTAGATTTTCAACAGTCATGCCTTTTATTCTTGGTGGCTGTTGAAATGCATATCCTATCCCCCTCTTTGCTCTTTCTGTAATACTAAGATTTGTTATATCTTCTCCATCTAAAATTATCTGACCACTAGTGGCTTTTTCAATCCCCATTATTAGCTTAGCAATTGTGGATTTTCCTCCACCATTTGGTCCTGTGATAACAATAAGTTTTCCTCTCTCAAACGAAAGGCTAACATCATTTATTATTCCTAGTTCCTCATTGTTAGACTCAACATTAAAGGAAAGATTTTTTATTTCAAGCATAATACCCCTCTTTTCTGTAAAATATTACATTGATATCCATTCTTTTATTATATCAGTAATTTTTATATACCAGCAACTCCAAAGAGACAAAATATGTATTAAATAATAAAACAATCTTATAAAAAATAAAAAAGATGAGTCTTATACTAACTCATCTTAAAAAATTCTTATTATAAACTTATATGTATTTAAAATTTAACCTTCTATATACTCTAGTATTATTTTTTGATTATCTTTTAACATAATCTCTTCTTTTTTAGATTCTATTCCATTCTTTTTTATCTTTACCTCAGCTATAAAAGCATCATTGCCTTCAACCATTTCTAATAACTCATAAGCTTTTTTACGTCCTATTTTAGTTGCTATATCTTTTAATACTGCCATTTTCTTAAACATTTTATCACCTCTACTCAAAATTTACAATTGATTTTAATTGTATAATCCTAGTCTTAGACTAAATCATAATAATTATTGTCTCTAATTATATCAGATATTGAGTAAATTTAATACTTTGTAAAATCATTTATCTTCTCTAACCAAATAATCATTTCCATCTTGGTCTTTAAAGGAAAACATCCTTCCATAAGGCATTTCCATTAATTCGCCAACTTCAACTTTATTATTAGCCATTTGTTCATAAGTTCCATTAATATCTCTTGTACTCAAAATTATTGATGGATGAGATACCTCTATCTCTTTATTTTGCTTCATCATTAGATTTTTATCGTACAGTACAAATGTTGTAAATTCATTTTTACTTGGTGCTATTTCTACCCATTTCATATTTGGGCCCATTTCCTTTTCATAAGTTACTACAAAGTTTAATTTCTCTGTCCAAAAAAGTTTTGCATCCTCTTGATTGTTTACATATAGACTTATCTTTCCTATTTTATTTATCATAACAATACCCACCTTTATTATTAAATAAATATCTAATATTTTTTATATTTAATAATATACCCATATATATTATTTTCTATAGATATATATATCTAATATTTATCCAATATTATATAATCCTAAACTATAATGTAATTTATATATTCAATATTATTATAGACTTTATTCATATGATTTAATCATTCTATATCCTACTTATAATTATGAAAATATATACGCTAAAAATCACCTCCAGATAGAGTTTTCTATCCAAAAGTGATTATATATGTCCTATGCAATTTTGTGTTTTAGCCACTTTGTTCCTCTTAATCTTAAACAATATAAAGTTCCTCTGACAAGCCAATCTGTGTACATACCTATCCAAATTCCAAGTACACCAAATTTTAATACAACCCCCAACACATAACCTGTAAAAATTCTAAAAATCCACATCCCTATTATAGCTGTCATCATTGTATATCTTGTATCGCCTGCCCCTTTTAATCCTGCTGACAATACAAAGGATATAGGCCATATTACCATGGCTAGACAATCACTTCGAATCAGTTGTGTTGATACATCAATTACACTAGTGTTTTGAGTATACATACTTGAAATCCAAGGAGCAATTGGTATAAATATAGCCCCTACTGCAAATAAACAAACTGTTGCAAATTTAGTTAAGTATAGGAGAGTACTTTTAGCTCCTTTAATATCTCCACGTCCTATATACTGACCTACCAATGTTGTTGCAGATAATGCTAAAGCATTCCCAATTACATTTATGATAGATGCAATTGACATTCCTATTGCATTGGATGCAATTGCTGAGGTCCCCATAGTAACTATAAATACCTGAACAATTAATTTTCCTGCATTAAAAAGTAGTTGTTCAACACCAGCTGGTATTCCTATATTAAATATAGATTTTTGAGTTTCAACATCAATCTTAATTGGAAATATTTTACCTATAGATATAAATTCATTTCCTTTGAATAAAGCTCTTACAATAACTATACATCCAATTATTCTGGCTATAGCAATAGACATAGCTGCACCTGTTATCCCATAAGATGGTATTTGTAGATTTATACCTAAAGAATTTAAATCAATACCATATATAAGTATATATCCCAATGTCACATTTATTATATTCATAAACATAGTTACATACATGGGTTTCTTTACATCTCCACAACCTCTTAGAATACCATTTGCTATTTGCTGTGTAGCAATAAATGGATATGTGAATAATGTAAACTCTATGTATAATTTTGCATTTGATTTTACCAATTCTTCTGCTGAACCATAAAATAAGTTAATTACACCAGTCCTAAAAACCCACATTAAGATTGTTATTGTAAAAGATAGTATTACTCCTGATACTAGAGCTTGCTTGATAGTTTCGTTCGCATTTTCACTATCTCTTTTGCCTATTTGTTGAGCTACAACAACAGTGGCTCCTACAGATAATGCAGCAAATACAGATATAAATATATTGTTTATTGAATCAACCATCCCAACTGCAGATACAGCTTCTTCCCCAATATGACCTGCCATCATTGTATTAAATACCCCTAGAAGCATGACAAATGTCTGCTCTATCATTATAGGAATTGCTAATTTTATAACATTTTTCCTTATAAACATCTCTCTTCCTCTTTTCCCTCTTTATATAAATTTAATTTTTAGTTAGTTTAGCAAATTGTTAGTTAATCTTTTAAAGTTTAAATTTATATTCCCAACTCATAATATACTGTATTCAAATAATATTATTCTTGTTTAATATCATTTTAACACAGTACATCTTTATAATTATTTTATGTTTATTATTTTTTATGGATACTATAATTTAAATATTTGTATATTTAAATTAACCACTTAGCACCCACCATAATTTATTGATTACTACCTATTACAGGAAATTAAAATATAAAATCTTACAACATAAATGTAACAAAATTGCATCAATTTAAATATTGTATTTTATAGACTATTTTTAGGATGTGATACTTTGATTAATTTGAATGCAACTAATTTAAACGTAAACATGGTTTATCCCGTTTCTGCTACAGAACCTATACGTTTTAGAAGATACACTGTTTCATACTCAGAGAATACAAACGATATTTATTTAACTATAGCTACCTACTTCGATACACTTAGCTTAGGAACAGTAAGTATTGATAAAGTTTATGGTCAATGGGCTTGGGTTGTTGGTGACATATACGATTTAAATCTATTCGTTTTTGTTGGAAACTATCCTTATGAAATTGCTAGAAATAGATATGATGCCTTTGTTAGAGTTCTTCCAATTGCGATTACTTCCATTATAAATGGTGATAGGTTGTTCTTAGTTTCTAACTCTTGTTTATTAAACTCAAAAATTACAGTTAGATTTATATCTAGTCATCCTACGCTTAATAGAACTGTTGATTATGGCAGTATTAGAACTTTCGTTTTGTAACATTACAACATGATGTACTATTTAAAGTAATGTCATAATCTAAATAGTATTATTAAATTATAGTAATATTATTAATCAGTACATCATGTTTATTTGTTACAACTTTAGCATATTTTCTTATTTAAGATAACTTTTAGATTTTTAGTAATTAATATTTCTATTTACTGATTTTCTCTGTTCTAAATCCTATCTCTTTATTGGCTAATATATAACCTTCTTGTATCATCTCTTCTCTTGTCAATGCATTCCCCAATAAATTATCAATACTCAGTTGTTTTCTATCACTAAAGTACTTATCTAATAATGATTCTTCTATGTCTTCTTGAGTCTCTAGATGACCCTCATGCATTATATATTTTACATCAAAACCTTCTTTATTCAATACCCTACCCAATAAAATACTTCTATGACATCGTATAGGTTCTTGCATTGCTCCCAATAAAACTATCTTATATCCCATCTGACATCCATTTTTTAGTCTTTCTATTCCTTTTAAGAAAATATCTTCCTTAATTACCTTTTCAAAATCTGCATATCCTTCCTCTGTATATACATCTTTGTTGGTTCTCTTTGCTCCAAACTCCTTGCCCATGTATATATATATAAATCCAGATTTTTTCAATGATTCATTGAAGGACTCTCTATTATACTGAATATTATATTTAGAATATGGAGTTTCTCTAATGTCAACTATACAGTTTATATTGTACTTTTTTATCATATCAATAAGTTTATCATATGGATAATTTGAATGTCCTATTGTGAATATCTCCATATAAATACCTCCTATTCTTAAAAACGAATTAATGTCTCATGTTTTTCCACTTTATCACCTCAACGAAAATATACTACTTTATATATAAAACATCAATATATTTTTCATATATAAATCTATAATATCTATAAATATCAAAAAATGAGGCATATCTTTTATTTAGATAGACCTCATTTAATAACTTTATCTTTATTGTTTTAACCTCTTATAAAATTCGTTTCACTGGTATCTGAACTTCTGTTAGCCAATCTTCCTCATTCTCTTTATTCCATATGCCATCTATATAAGACTCTCTAGGATTTCCAATCACATCATATTTATTGTCCTCTATCCATTTAAATGCATCTGCGTAAGTTTTTCCTAATGTTGAATATGAACCATTGTGTAATATACAAACAGCACTTTCAACTTCATCTAGTTCTTTAAATTTTAATATGTCTGTATCTTCTTTTAAGTCATTTATAGCTTGACACATCTCAACATCCATATTAGTCTCTCTATATTCACCATCATGATATATATTGAAACAATAATCTGGAACTGCACATGTACACTCAGCCTTCCTCATTTCTTCAGCCATTACATTTGGAAATAGATTGAAAAGTTCATCATACCCCTTTAATACCTTTCTCATAGAAGCAATTTTAACTTTTGGTAAAGACTTAATAATTACATCATTCATATTGACTTCTCCTTTCAAATTCACAAGGTAATTACGCAGTTTAATGAGTTTATATTCTTCACTTTTAATTACATCCAGCATTTCTTTTTCTTTATTTTTTAAAATATTTTCGACCGTTTTAGGATTTTCTATAGCTTCTTTTATCTCAGCTAGTGACAAACCCATTTGTTTTAAAGTTATTATCTGATGTAATTTAGGTAATTGCTCTGTCGTATAGTACCTATATTTTGTAAACTCATCTACATATTCTGGCTTTAACAATCCGATATCTTCATAATATCTTAATGTCTTTGTAGTTATTTTATTTATTTTAGAAAACATTCCTATAGAAAACATCTCATCACCTGCGCATTAGATTTGATTAATTTAAGTTTAGACCTTCCCCTTAGGTTAAAGTCAATACAAATAAATTATAATTATATTAATTCTTCAATTCTATCTCCACTTAGTACCAATGTATCCCCTGTTTTTATAACAGTTGAGCCTTTAGGCACTAAAACCTGTTCCTTTCGTTTTATCATGACTATTAATATATCTTCTGGTATATTAGAATCCATTATACTCTTATTTGCCCATTTACTACTATCATCAACATTTACTTCTATAAGTTTAGAGCTAATTTCTCCATCATAATCATTAAATGTTTTTAATACAGGTGTATTATCATCGACTAAATCTAGCTTTCTAGCTACTGTTGGTATCAATGTACCTTGCACCCCTACTGAAAGTAAAGCTATAAAAAATATTATATGGAATATGTCATTCTCTATAATTACTCCTTGAGTAACTGCATAAATTGCAAAAACTACTGAAGCTGCACCTCTAAGACCTACCCATGATATGAACAATTTTTCCTTATTTGAAAATTTAAATTTTGCTAGAACTATAAATGTTGCTAATGGTCTTGCAATAACTATCATGAATATAGATATGGCCATCGCTATACCAAATATATTTGGTAGCTTGGAAGGGAAAGATAACAATCCTAACATAAAGAATAACATTATTTGCATAATCCATGAGATTCCATCAAAGAAATGAACCAAACTTTTTTTATGAGGTATTTTACTATTTCCTATAATAATACCTGAAATATACACACTTAAATATCCATTTCCTCCAACATACTCACTAAGTGCATAAGAAAGTATTGCAATAGCTGTTATAAATATAGTATAAAATCCTTCTATCTCGAAGTTTGAATTTCTTAAAATATAAACAGACAACTTTGCTAGTATAAATCCTATAGCTAGCCCAAAAACTATTTGTTTTATTACCATTGGTATAATAAGTTCTACCCCAGAATTATTCATCAGTGTCAAAAGAATTAGTGTCAACATATACGCTATGGGGTCATTACTCCCACTTTCGACTTCCAATAATGAAGCAAGGGAACCTTTTAAATTTAGTTTTCGAGAACGCAACACAGCAAACACAGATGCGGCATCTGTTGAAGCTGCAATTGCTCCAATTAATAAGCCTTCAAGTAAACTAGTTCCTACTACCATATTACAAAATATCCCTGTAACTCCAGCTGTAATTATTACACCCAGCGATGACATTAGTATAGAGGGTACTGCAACAGGTCTAGCCATATTCCAGTTTGTTCCAAATCCTCCAAAGAACATTATAAATATTAGTCCAATAGAACATAATTGTTTTGTTAATTCATAGTTGTCAAAATAAATTCCTACCATTCCATCAGACCCAAATAACATCCCTAATAGGATAAAAATTAGTAATATTGGTACTCCAAATTTATATAAGACCTTACTCGAGGTTATACAAATCAATAGCACTAATCCACTTATAATCATCAATTCTGTCATAGCATCAACTCCATTTCATATAAATTTTGTAGATTAAATTATATCTACAATTTTGTTACTTGTTCAAATATAACATGACATAAGTTTATAAGTTATGGTGCATAAAAGTACAATTAAAATTCGATAATACACTAAAATATGAGTATTGCACTCAAGTTTATATATTTATTTTAATTATATTCATTTAACATTCAAAATTTGAATTATTTTTTATTAACATTTCATTTTTCAGTTGATTATTTAATATATTTCATACTCTTATAGTAGTTTTATAGATACTATGAAATATATAATATTTAGATAAGTAATAAGAAACTAACATACAATGTTAGGTACTTTAGATATGAAATCTTCAAAAACTTCATACATTGAAATATTTCTTTATATGTATTATTTTATATTTGTTACAAATTATTGTCAATTTATTTTTTTCTCAAAAATAGAAAAATTGCATAATTTTTTTCAAATTATGCAACTATAATATTTATTTCCAAAACTCTTTCATCCCTTCTATTATCTCAGTATAAGGCAACAAAGTAGCTTCGACTATTGATTTATTTGTTTTCTCTAAATAATATTTAATCATATAATATCCACAAGCATATCCTGCACAGTAAGGTAAACCAACTGGAAAGTATCCTTGCATTTTGGCTATATCATCACCATATAGATAGGATGTGATGTTTTGAAATCCAGTCTCTTTTAAAGCATTTTTTATTATTGGTTTTATATATGTGTCTAATGTTTGGATATCCGTTTTACTAACCCAAGGCCCCACCATATCCTCACCAAACATCCAGGTTGCAAAATTCTCTGCAAGACCCTCATTTATCATCATCTCTTCTAGTGTTATATTATTACTCCAGTCTATAAACTGGAATCTAATATTGTGATTACATTCATGTGCTAGTGCTACTTGTAATCTATCAATCGTGTATTCATTAGGAACCAGTGATATGAACATATATCCAGGTATCCCACCATCACCCCAACATCCATCACTTAAAATTGTATAAGGACTATTTGGATTAGCCAACAATATTGAATATTTATAGTCCTTAATATTTAAATCGTATCCTTCTCTTATAAATGAGTTCATAGAATTTTCTATAGTTTCTTTACAAGTGTTCCAAAGTTTATCATCAGATATTGCATTTATATTATTTATTTGATTTTCATTAATATTCTTAGGTGATAAAACCCCCATCATTTCACTTGCCATAATTACATCATATCCACCTTCTTGTTTGGCAACCATTGGAACATCTATACATTTCCATTTGAATTCAAAAGGCTTCATAAGTTCATATCTATATATATCTTCTTTTTTGTTTACTGGTGCATTCATTATCTTCTTATATACTTTATCTGAGCGAATTTCTATGATATTCATCTTTATCATCTCCTTCAAAATAGAGTATATAGAATTACGTAGCGTCAATGTCAATATATTTTTTTATAATCTAACCTTCTTCAATTATAGTCTCATCAGAATCATCACCAAACAAGTAATAAGCCACCCTATTGACAAATCCATTTTGTTGCCAATAAATTACATCATCCAATAAAAATGGATTATCAGTAATTATGCTATCTACATTTAAATTAATCATTTTTTTCATTAGTTTACTATTATTAATAGTCCACACAAAAACTTGCTTTCCGTTTTGGTGTATATTATCCACAACATTTTCAGTTATAAATGTAGATTCTATTCCATATATATCAACATAATCCCAGTTATAAAAATTTCCGTATGCAACTGCTGTCAAATAACATGTTATTATATCTGGATTTAATTTTTTTATATTTTTTAATACATCTTTATCCATAGATGCTACAACACATTGATTCTCTAATCTATTTGATTTAATCAATTCCAAAACCCTTTTTTCTACATTGGTTTTTTCATGACCATTAAGTTTTATTTCTATTAGAAGTTTTATTTTTCCTTTCGAATATTTCATCGCATCATCAAGAGTTGGTATTTTTTCACCTGCAAAGTTTGAACTAAAGTGACTACCAGCATCATAGTTCTTAACTTCATCATAATTTACTTCCCAAACATTTTTATTTATACCAGTTACTCTCTCAAAGTTAGAATCATGAAATAAAATCAGTTCTCCATCCTTAGTTTCTTGCACATCAATTTCAGCATACTCAGCTTGAGTTACAAAAGTTTCTTTAAACGCAGCCAGTGTATTTTCTGGAGCAATTAATGAAGAAACTCTATGAGCAGTTGCTGTTGTATTATAAAAAAATGAAGAGTTAAATAAAATATCATTATTTAGAGAGTATGCTATAGATTCACTATGTAGGATAAATAAAATTATGGATACTTTTAGAGTTATTTTTAATAGCTGAGTTACTGATTTTTTTTGTTTATCAGATTTCTTTTTATAAATTCTAATATCATTATATTCATAATAAAATGCAGAAATAAATCCTGTACTAATTATAAATATAGCTATTGATGAAATAAATGTAGCATAGTCATTGAACAATATACACCTATTAATAAATATATCTTTCAAAAAAGTTGCCTCAGTATAATTTTTTGTCCATATTCCTATCAATATAACAATACTATGGTATATTATATATCCTATAATACTGACTATTATGGATATCCCTAATGAATAAAGAATTAGTCTTATTGATTTTCCTTTTGTAAGGCTAATACTTTTATCCCTCGCTTCTTTAAAACTATCTGTGTTTAAAGTTATTTCATGTATACTAAAAATCCATCTAATAACTGATATATATAATATTAATATTAAAAACATATAAATTATATTTAGAACTATATTAGAATTTATATACTCTAATATATACTCTGGGAGCTTTATCTTTCCAATAAATCCTGAAGTTAAGGCTATGTTTGTAAGTGGAACTATTAATAGCACAAATATAAATAACAATAGATTTTTAGGATACAATATTTTTATAGATTTTTTTAAAGACATTTCAACAAGTTTATATAACGTAATTTTTTCAGAAATTCTTGATTTCTCAAAACATATAATTACTGAAGTAAATTCAAAAAACATATAAAATGTTAATATCACAACTGAAAGTATAGCTAGTAATATTGATATAGGATTAGTTAATATTTCTCCTATATTATCAGTACTTAAATAGACTATATTTGCACTTTTCATAGAACTACTTAATACAAATTTAATTGATGGTAATATAATTATCAGAGCCAGCCCTTTGTGAAGTAGTTCAAATGTAATTAATGTACTCCAGTTATATTTTATTAATTTTACAAAAGTATCTAAAATCTTCTTATTCATGGTGTCCCCTTAGTCTTTTTATTGTATTTTATCCTGTGAATCTTATAAATATATATTATTTTTTAAAATTAATAATTTTATGTAAGCTGATAATAGAAAAATTATATTTCCTATATGTTTTATTCTTCATTTAAACATATATATATTAAATTAATTTCATATGTAATATTGGAAATGGATTACCCTGCCCATCTATTTCAGACCTATCAAATTCCTTAAATCCTAAATGAGTATAAAATCCTACTGCTTTTTTATTTTGCTCATTTACATCAACATATTTTATATTATATTTATCTATAGCATATGTCATTAGCTTTTTTCCAATACCATATCCTCTATATTCATCTTTTATAAATAGCATCTCGATTTTGTCTTTTTCTATTCCCATGAAGGCTTTTATCATATCATTATCTTTCACAACAACTATATTTTCTACTTCTCTAATTCCTATTTTAACTAATGGTATTAGAGATTCAATATCTTTCTCCTTTAAAAAATCATGTGTTGCTCTTACTGACGATTCCCAGACTTGCAATATTTCCTTATATTCACTTGAATTTATTTTCTTCATTTCAAAAATCATTTCAGAGTTCATAAATACTTCCTTTCTATTCTATATAATTTTTAATTTTGTCTAGTTTATTTATATAAATTTAGAAAGAGCTATGAATATTAATATCATAGCCCTAATTAAATTTAAATATTACCCATTACATTTTTATCATTTATATACTAAAACCTAACAAGTTTACTACAATAATTTCCATTAGTTATACTAAAGGGGCTTCTATTTGAGTAGTAAAAAGAAATTTATGACAGTGACCATCATTAACAGTAGTATTTCCACATACTAAATGAACGTGTTTATTAGTTCCTGGTATCTTAATAGCTGGACCTGTTGTAACACATATTTTATGAAAATGGTCAAGGAAGTCTACATTATCATTTATTTTATGAACATGATTTGTTCCACCATTTATTGGTATAACTTCACCAGTAACTCCTGCTGCACGATGATTATGTCTATCATCACACTCTTCTGCTAACTTAACACTCTGTGAATATTCATGAACATGTGTCATTTCTTCATAATCATTATAACACTTATTACATTCATTATATTTATAATCATCATATACATAATCTCTTTCACATTTATAATTTTGATAACTCATTTTTATATCTCTCCTATTATATATTAAGAAATTCTTCTAAAGAATCTCTAATATATAGTATGAAGTAGAGTCAAAAAAGTTCATATTTTGTAAAATCATGTATTAATTTAATTATTTGTTCCAGTGTTTAGGATGTACTAGTGAGGCTGGTAATTTTGTATTAGAATCGCCTTTTGCAGTATTAACTTGCAATTGTGTTAAAAACACACTATTTTTAAGATTAGCTCCTCTAATATCGCAATCTCTTAAGTCTGCTCCTATTAAATTTGCTCCACTTAAATCTGTATATTTTAAGTTTGCTGCTATCATTAATCTTCCTTTTAAATCTGCTCCAATTAAATTTGTTTTTCTAAGGTCTGCTCCTATTAAGTCTATACTTTTACTCAATTTTTTCTTGCTTTTAAGATTAGATGTTTTAAGAAAAGATTTGACTTTTTCCATTACAGACTCACCAGCTTGAGATAATAATGAATTGACCTTTACTCTATGTGATGTTATATCTAAATCAATTAGCTGTTCTGGAGTCATAATGGTTATCTTTTCAGTTTCTTCAATTATTGAATCAATTTTTGTTTTTATTTTATCTGATATGTCTAATACAGATGCTTCTTTAAGATACCATAGCATTTCATGTAATTGTCGCATGATTAAAAACACTTCAGACATTTGATTTGCTAATTCTGATGATTGCATCCAGTCTCTACCTTTATATGTTATTTGCGCTACTTTCTGACCTGAACCAAAACAATCATATGCAGTACAACCTCTAAAACCTCGCTTTATAAGATTATTATGTACAGAACATTTAAAATCTGATTGCAAATTAATACATGGCTTTCCTGATTCCTTATCAGTGGGAAATCCATCTGAGGCAGAAAAATAGAGAGCTAAACAACAAAGTCCAAAACACTTCTCACAATCAATTTTTAACTCATCAAATAATTTATTATTATATATATTTTTATGTATATTTATCATATCACTTCTCCTTCTCAGTATAGTTTTTTAATAAGCTAATATTGTAAATAAATTACACTTAAGCCTCTTATGTAACATTTCTTATTCTTAATTATAATTTAATGTGTCAGTTATTCCAATAGTATACATAGGTTTCTTATTTGTCTAAATAAACTTGTTAAAATTACATATTAATAAAACCACAAGAAAATATAAGGATAAATAAACTTTAATTCCTCAATAAATTCTTATGGTTTATAATGTACTATAAAATTATATAATAAAGTGATTTTTTATGATTTTACGCTTTTTTAACTACAGAAGACTTCAGCTTCATAGCTCCAAATCCATCTATTTTACATTCTATATCATGCCCATCTGATGGGTCGTGTACTAAACGTATATTTTTTACTTTTGTTCCAATCTTTATAGATGATGAACTCCCTTTTACTTTAAGGTCTCTGATTACTGTAACAGAATCTCCATCATTTAATACATTTCCATTTATATCTTTAATAATGTTTGAACCTTCTTCTTCTCCTAATTTTAAAGCCCATTCATGAGAGCATTCTGGACACACTAAAAGAGTTCCATCTTCATAAGTATATTCTGAATTACATTTCGGGCAATTTGGTAAATTTTCCATATTCATATGTCCTCCACTTGTTATTTTTAATTTTTTCCTATATAAAATTTCTTTTGAGCCTATATGATATCATATTATACTTATATTTACAAACAACTCTTTTGCTTATGATTTAAATTCTTAATCTTACTATTATTTTTAATTTGATTACTGATTATAATTGGTTACATACTTATGTACACCTTGCACTCACCATAATACACTTGATTCTAAATTTAGTTTGTCGTATCCCTTTTATTTATATATCTCAATAAATAACCAACTCCCATACCTATAAAACTACCCGCTATCCCCCACATAAAATTATCTGTAATAAATCCTATTGATATTCCTATTATAAAACCACCTATCATGAAATTATCTGACAGTTCATCTTCTAACTCATCTTCATCATAATTTGTACTATTTGTAGGTAATTTACTTGATTTAATAACATCTTCAATTTTATCTTTATTTTCATCAAATAACAAATCATCTAAAGCTATATTAAATATATTTCTTAACAAAATTAAATTCTCTATATCTGGATATGTTTTATTAGATTCCCATTTTGATATAGCTTGCCTAGATACATTTAGCATTTCAGAAAGTTGTTCTTGTGATAAATTTCTTTCTTTTCTTAGTCTCTTTAAATTTTCTCCAAAGTTCAATATTATCACCTCATCTCAACTTAATTATATTTATATATTGGCTAATTCACAATCCTCCTATAGTTGCACTTTGTTAACTAATAGTTGCATTACTGATTTTATTTATAATTTGGATTAAAATATAACAAATACTAAATAAGCTGTATCATAATAATTATAAACTACTATGATACAGCCACAACATTAAACTTCTCTTATATTTTTAATTATTTCACGAATCTTTTTAGCGTTTTTAGCAATATCCCCAATATTACCTTTAGTTAATAGACTACCAAAACCGCATACATCAACACCATTTTCCAACCATACATGTAAATTATCCAGATTAATTCCACCACTCGCTAAAATTGGCATATCAGGTATTGGTGTCTTAAATACCTTTACTAGCTTAGGTCCATAAAAATCTGATATTGGAAAGGCCTTGATAAAAGCTGCTCCTAAACTCAGAGCCTCTACTGCCTCAGTCAATGATGTACATCCTGGAGCATAAGGAATCTGATACCTATTACAAGTTTTTGCTACATCTTCATTATAATTTGGTGCAATGATAAATTGAGCTCCATGTAAGATAGCATGACGAGCTGTTTCACTATCCAAAACGGTTCCTGCCCCAACACAAAGAGATTCACCATATTTTTTATTAAGCCCTTGAGTTATTTCTCCAGCATTATTTAAAGTATAGCTCATTTCTATATTTGTTATTCCACCTTTTATACACCCTTCAGCAATTTCACATGCACGATTAAGTGTTTCTTCTCTTACAATCGCAAGAGCCCCACATTCTGCCATTCTTTTGGTTATATTCATCTTTTTCATATCATCACCTCTATATTCATCAAAACATTTTACTTCTCCATTAAGCCTCCATTAAGTTAAATTGCTTTTAATAAAGCATATATTATTCACATACAAATCTTATTCTTCTCGTTATATTGTCTATTCTAACTATGTTTATTAAGCATTTCTCTATAATTTTCGACCACTTGCTTAATTTCTTCAAGAGATTCTCCAGTTGGTTCAGTTACAGGAAGTCGTGCAGTTCCAACATTAATTCCATTCAAGACAACAGTTTTTTTTATAACAGAGGGAATTGTTCCAAGCTTTAGAATACGGCGAAGTTCTTCAATACTATTTTGAGCTTCTTGAGCTTTTTCTAAATCCCCATTCATAAAGTTTTCATAAATAGCAATATCAATCTCTGTGAGGAAATTTGCTGTTGCAGCAACGGCACCTTTCCCACCAGCCTTCAAACTATCAAGAATAAGTGAATCTGAACCTGAAAATACACTAAAATCCTCACCCTCAGTTGCTTCAATATAAGCTTTCATGTTGTCAAGTCTACCACTACTATCCTTAATGCCAACAATATTCTTTATCTTTGATAATTCACGCACTGAGTCAGGTTCAATATTAATCCCTGTCTTACCTGGCATATTATACATCATAATAGGCAAATTAACTGAATCAGCAATAGACTTATAATGTAAAATTAATTCCTGTTGTGTTGGTGTCACAAAATATGGAGTGATAATTGATAATGCACTTGCACCTATTTCTTCCATTCTTTTGGACAAAGTTATAACTTCACGGGTTGAGTTACCACCTGTCCCAACAAAAACAGGTACACGATTATTAGTATGATTGATAACAATTTTTGCAAATTCAACCTTTTCATCATCTGTTAGTACATGACATTCACCATTAGTTCCCAAAATAAATAATCCATAAACTCCCTTATCTATTAGATAGTCAATTAACTCACATGTTGCTTGTGGATTTATATTTTGGTTTTCATCAAAAGGTGTTATCATTGCGCATATAATACCTTTATATTTCATAAAATTACATTTCCTCTCTAATAGACTTTCCAAGGCTTCCTCCTGGATGCCACTTCAAATACTGTTGTACATCAAGTCCTTTAGCATATTGTAATGCAACACTTAATGACTGTAATACTATAGTTTCCGCAAGAATTGAAGCACGAGGAGCCTTATTAAGACAATCACCTTCATGTTTAACACCTGCAAATAAAAATATATCAGAAACATCCTTTAAGAATGAATTAGTATTACCACTTACACCAATTATCTTTGCTCCATTTACTTTTAGTGTCTCAATAGTTGCTTTTAATTCTTGAGTCTCTCCACTATTTGATATTGCAATAACAACGTCCCCAGCTACTACTTGACCACTTGAACCATGTACTGCTTCTGTACCATGTAATATATATGCTGGTGTTCCAGTAGATGAAAGTAATGAAGAAATATACCCTGATACATGTCCTGGTTTACCAATGCCAGTCACATGTACACGTCCATGATTCTTTTCAACTTCAAAAATTAAATCACATGCTTTATTTATAGATATTTCATCTATTGATGAAATAAACTCTGATACTTCAGTAGATAGAGTGTCTAGAAATGCAGATAGTGTATTTTTCATAATAGACTTGCCCTCCTTTAAATTATATCAACCATACCTATGACTTTTATATCATTGATTTAGACTAGATAGGCTTTATAAATTGTAAAATATTATGTAATATTGAACCAACTACGTTATAATCAATGTTTGGGAAAGTTGCGCCCTCTATACCAAGAGTCCCATAAACTGGATATAATATCACTGGTAAAAATGCAAGTAATAATCCTACAACAAATGACCCTGCAATAGCTCCTCTCCATCCTCCTGAGGTATTACCAAATATTGCAGCTGTACCACCTGAAAAAAAACATATATGAGCAGCTGGAATAATTACTACAGGGAATATACTAGGAAATGATGCCATAATAGCAATTGCTAATAGACCAGCAGCATATGCTGAAATAAATCCAATAATAACTGCATTTGGTGCATATGGGAAGACTGTTGGAACATCCAGTGCAGGACGTGAACCTGGGATATATTTTTCTGAAATAATTACAAATGCGGCAGTTATTTCAGCTAAGAACATACGAACACCTGACATCAGTATTGACATCCCAGCCACAAATGTAAATGCTTCTATAAGTGGAAATACTAACCAATGTGTTGAACCAGCAATTTCTTGAGTAAAGGCCTTCCCAGCTTTTAAGGTTGCAATATAAAATAAGATTAGCATAACTATAGATAGACCCATTAAAAAGTCTCTAAATATTGATAACCACTTAGGAAATTCTATAGTTTCTGTTGTATCATCTTTATGTTTTGAAAATAAACGTCCAATATATCCTGATAAACCATAACCAATCATATTGAAGTGACCAATGGCTTGTTCATCCCCACCTGTCAACTCACGCATAAATGGCTGACAGAATTGAGGTAGTGCAGCAGACATAAATCCTAAAATAACTCCACCTATTAAAATAGTGATTGTATTATCGAATCCATGTGCTTTCATAATTAAAACTAATACACAAGAAAAAAATAAACTATGACCTGTTGTAAAGAAAATATTCTTGAACCTTGTAATACGTGCAAATACTAAATTTAGTATGAATCCAAGAATTAATGTACATGAAACTGCAAAACCGTATGTACTTTGTGCAAGTGCTGTAGCTGCTTCTGGTGAAGCTATAACACCAGTAATTCCAAACCCCTGCTGGAACAATTTATTGAAATTCTGAAGTGCGCCAGTCATAGCAGATGCACCAATACCAAATATTAGAAAACCAATAAGTGTTTTTGAGGACCCAGTAAATACTTCCACTGCTGATTTCTTTTGAAGAATCAGTCCTATACATGCAACTACACCAAGCAAAACAGCAGGTGTACTCAACAAACTAATAATAAACTCCATAAACATTCCTCCCTATTTTCTTAAACTTATTCCTCTTTTGAAGCAAGAAATTTTTCTAGC
The DNA here is from genome assembly GCF_020657835.1 of Clostridioides sp. ZZV14-6387. NCBI lineage: Bacteria > Bacillati > Bacillota > Clostridia > Peptostreptococcales > Peptostreptococcaceae > Clostridioides > Clostridioides sp. ZZV14-6387. The sequence continues at coordinate 64,230 of NZ_JAGWCW010000018.1, read as the reverse complement.
GCTGTCTTGATTTCGTTGCGGTCAACAATATTACGAATTCCAATTATATCAAATCTTAAATTTTTCTTTTCTAATTCTTCAGCAACATCAATTAATGTTTCTACAGCATCTCCATTGAATCCATTTAATGAATCTAATGAACCATGTTCTACTTCGATTGGAAAGTTATTTTCTTTAATGATTTGTTGAGTCTTTATTTTTAACATTAAACTTGAGCCAACTCCTGCTCTACATGCGATTAAAATTTTATACATAATTAAATCCTCCTTTATAATTCGTGTTTTTTTATAAAATCAATAATTTCTTTGCCTTCTTTAGCAGTATCTAACGCTCTAAAGAATTCATCTTGCTCCAATAATTCAACCAGTTCAGACATAGCACGTAAATGACTATTATTATCTACTGCACTTAAACAAAATACATATTTTACTGGGTCATTTTCATCATTTCCAAACTCAATAGGGCTATCTAAAGTAGCAATACCTATCGCAATTTCTTTTGACCCAGCTTCTGGTCTAGCATGAGGAAGTGCTACATGTTTTGTAATTACTATGTATGGCCCAGATACCTTTGCTGAGTCAATCATTGCATCTACATATCCCTCAGTTACTTTATTGTTTTCAACTAAGGCAGAAGCTGATTGTCTAATAGCATCCTCCCAGTTCTTAGCTTTTACCTTTAATTTTATTAGTGTTTCACTAGTAATCTCACTTAGCATAGGCCCCTCTCCTTCCTTGGATGTAAAATTCTCTATTTGTGCAAAATAAGCTAATAACTCACTTGAAAGCATACTTTCAGAAGTTACTTTTGCATATTTTTTTATTATATTCATAACCTCATCTATTTTAGGTTGTCTTAAGAAAATATCTCCCAATTGAATGTACACTTCACGTGTAATCTTATACTTTTCTTTTGTGGTCATAACAGGACTTACTTTAATCACTGGCACATCTGTCTTTAAACCTTCTGTGTTATAATTAGTAGTAAATACAATGTCTACAGGTTCACTGATATTTTCTAATCCAACCGATTCTGACATTGGTATAAAATGTAAGTCAGGAAATAAGTTTGTAAGTTCTGCATGTAAAATAGCTGAACTCCCAACACCATTTGAACAAACTATTAATGCTATTCTTTTTCTAAAATCATCAAACTCTTTTTTATTTGAGAAAAGAGTTGCAAAGTGCATTGTTAAGTATGCTAACTCCTCTTCTTGAATTTCTTCTCCAAATAAGCCACAGAATTCTTTCATTGCATTACTTACAATTCTATAGACTAATCTATATTCTTCTTTTACCTTTTCACAAATTGGATTATAAATAGGTAATTTAAATAAAAGTCTGTAATAAGCTGGTCTAAAATGAGAATATAATTGTTTAAATATCTTTTCTTGACTTATATAATAAACCCCACTTAAATACCCAAATCTTGTCATCATTTTATTTACAATTTCTGAAATTACAACCTTATCTTCTGTGTCTTCTTCATAATTTCCTACTGATATACCTAAAATCCAAGCACTAATATACATTATATTATGAGGTCTTATATTTTCTTCACTTTCATATACTTCTAACAATTCCTTAGCAAATTTATATTCCTTCATTGAACTCATAACTGCAATACTAGGGATATCTATATTTTCTTGAATAACTATTCTAGTTGAACACATCCTTGCCTTTAGAAAGATAAATATATAAATAAATTCTATTAATCTATCCTCAACAAAATTAATTTCATATCTTTTTATAAGCTTTAATATAATCTTTTTGGCTTCTTCAAATTTATCTAGATTATATTCTTCTATAAAAATATCAAATACTCTTGAACTTTTCTCATTAGACAAAGTTTCTATAATATTCTTAATAAGTACTCTCCTAATTTCCATCTCATTTCCAACTAAATAATAGCCACTTATACGATTATTCTTGATTTCAATACCCTTTTTTTCAAGATTTGGTATTAAATCTTTAAAATCAAGATTTACAGTAGACCTGCTCACTTTTATAGAGTTTGTAAAATGGTTAATTGAGATATCTTCCATATTAATAAAAAGCATTAGGTACATATATAAAAGTCTTTCTTCTTTACTAAAGTAATAAGTATTCTTAGAATAATTTTTTTCTAGAATTTCTTTAATTGCTTTTTTGGTTTCTTTTCTAACGATAATATCTTTATCAGCTCTTAAACATATAAGTGGTACTTTTTTTACTTTAAGCATGTCATTGATTTTATTTATTCTATAAGTAATTTGTCTTTTTGAAGAATTAGATTCCTCTTGTAATCCATTAGTTGTAATCAATGTGCTATTTAATAAAATCTGGAGAATCGATACAATTTCTTTGTCCACTACCATTAATCCCTACTTTCTTATTAAGATTAGTCTTCATATTATCATTGGATTCTTTCATCACCTCCACAATATTTATTTTATTGGAGAATTTTATTGTTTTCAATTTCATTTAAGTATAACTTTTGTTTTAGATTGAGACAAAAATTATACTTATCTAAAATAGATACTGTAGTACAATTGTAGATTTTATAAATAAAAAAGGTTTCTTTAGTAAAGAAACACAAGAAAAGTGATTTAAATAATAAAAATCATATTAACTTTTAATAAATTGTTCCACCTAAAAAAGCACATTAATTTAAAATAAAATTGATGTGCCTTATTTTACTTGTACCATTCTAATACATTAGATTTGTTTATTAATTTGTACTCTAGTATCATTTTTCTGAAATTAATTTATCTAAATACAAGATTCAGTAACTTATACCTCTTATGACTTTAATATTTTAAAACCAAGTAGGTTAAATTTTCTTTATTATAAATAGTCTATATTTGTTTCATTCTTTTAAGTGTTTCGTCCAGTGAAATGCATTCTGCGTATCTCCCATTCCATATGAATTCATTGTAGTATTTATATGATTGTTCTGCTGACATAAATAAATTATCAACAGTTGTATTTGAATAAGCTGGAACTATCATATTAAAACCATGCTCAAATCCACATTTTATAGTTGCATCAATACAATAATCTGTTTGAAGTCCAACAACAATTATATCTTTTTCACCCTTATTTGTTAAGTATTCTAATAGACCCGTTTCCTTAAAAGCACTGTTTACTTTTTTATCAAATATTTTTTCTTTATTGTATGGTTTAAATTTTTCATATATCTCAAAGCCATCTTTACTCTTAGTCAACTCATTTCCAGTCCCATCATCATGGCGTACATATATTACTTCTATGTTACTTTTTCTAGCTATATCAATTAAGCTTTTTACATTTGCTACAAAACTATTAAAATTATATAACTTTTCGTTTGTTATTAGTTTTTGTGTATCAACTACCAATAAAATCATATTTACTCCTCCTTAGATGTTATTTTAAAATTTCTTTATATTTTACCATAAAAAGTGAATACAATATTATTGAGTTTTTCTTTGTAAAAATTCTACTAATCTAAATCTAGGCATACCTGAGTAAACATAGTATTCACAATCTTTTGGTATTTTGTAGACATAAAAATATTCCCTTTATGATAGCAGTTTTATTATTTCAACTCTCTATCATAAAAGGAATGTCTTAATCTTTAAATACACCATAAACACTTTTTAATAAATATCTTATAATTTTTATCTCATTGGAATATATCCACGATACTGTGAATATGCATCCATCGTTGCTATATCACCTAAAAATACTGATGCGATATTGAATTGTGGCTTTAGATATGGAAACTCCTCTTCTTGTGCCCATGCTGGTTTTTTAATAAATGATTTTGCATCTTCAACTACAGCTTTATACCATTCTTCTTCCCCTTCAAACCATAGTTCTGATACACGGTCAAAAGCAGTTGCTCCATAATTAATCATTATTTTACTACTGACAAAACGATTAACATAGCAACAGTTTGTAAAGTATGGCACTACCTCATCATAAAACCATTTTTCTCCTTCTTCTTTAGAAATACCATCTGGATACTTAATCATAAATTGCCAACGATAGTTTGGTCCATCTTGTACAGTACGTCCTTTTCCTCTAAAGTCTTCTTCCCAGTTTATTGGAACAAAAGCAAATATAAATGGTGGACATCCATTATCTCCACCTACTGCACGTCCTGCATCTCCACTTTCTGCATTTTCATGAACCCTTTTATTTTCTACATCTGGTATACACCCTTGCCAACGTAGAACATCCATAGGCATATATTCTGTCATAATTCTATTTGCCATCTCAGGCATATGTTCATCTACAAGCCAATAATGTTCTGTTAGTTGCATCTTACGTGCACCAAAACGCTCACCTTCATTTGGTGTAGGATATGCTTGATAAAAGGCATATTTAGTACAATATGGTCCAAAAGTGCTAATACTATCTGGAATATGGTGACGATATAACCAGTCCATTAGCTTAGGTCTATATTCTTCCTTGGCAAGTCCTACATATATTAAACTTCTCATTATTTTAAATTCAAAACCCATAGCCATTCTCCTATAATCAAAGTATATTCACATGCTTTCAATTTCCCTTTTTCCTATCTTTGCTCAAAATATATATTGTAAACAAATCTACACCTGCACCCACGTACCATACTCCTACTGCCATAGCTACAGCAATTTGAATACAAATATCTTGTAAATTAATAATATTTTCACCTGTCATAATAGTTAGACCTATAGCCCAGCCACAAAGCCATGATGGTAAGAAAAGTATTTTTTCAAATAAAGATGCGATTATAACTGCAAAAAATCCTAATATACTAAGTGTTAAAAATAATTCTAGGTTTTGATTGAAATTTATATGTTCCATAATTAAAATTGCCAATACTGCCCACAAATCTCCACACCAAAAACCAAACATTATTTTTAATCCATCTTTTTGTTTATTGCCATTGGTTACATATAATCCTGCACAAATTAATGCTACAGCTCCAGTCTTTATCCCTATGTAAGGTGCTAACACTGCCCATAAAGGAGGTAATAAAGCAATCCCTATGGACAGTGTTAATATTTCTTTTTTCTTTCTATCCATTTTCCATATTGTAATTAGCATATTCTCTAGATTGCCTTATCTCTACCAACCTAGTTGCTACTGGATTTACAATCGTAGATACTACAAAATAAATTAAGTATAGTGGCATTATTAGTGCTACAACTGACCTTATAAAGACTATAGGGATATTTCTTACTGTATTAACAAATACAATTTGTCTAAAACTTGATTTCTTTTTCATATAATAGGCCTCCTATAACACTCCTTAAAAAGAGCCTTTATATTTCAATTATTCTCCTAATGAAACTTCAATTTGCTTTTCTTTAATCAATGGTTCTATAAAATTATAAGCTACTTTTCTTTCTTTAAATTCTGTTGTTTTACGAACTTCTGCATAATGACCTTCCATTCTTTTAATATCATCACCATGTATAAACTTACCTGGTAAAGTGTCATGAGCATGTCCTAATTGCTCTTTTGGAAAACTAAATATAGTTTTTCCACTTGTTGTATCTAATTCTCCAACTATGCCACATAGAGCACATATTGACTTTTTAGTACCTGGTTCAAGGTAGAATAGCCTATTATGGCAATGCGGACAGACTCCTTCTTCTCCTTGGTATGAAGCTTTTTCGAAATCTTTTGCTGCTTCAACTATATTTATCCCTATTTGACTAACTTGAGCAAGTTTTTCATCATTCATGACTAGTTCCTTTGCCCATGGAAACCAAGCATTATCTATCACTTTCCACATTGGTATTAGGGCTAACATAGCATGTTCACATTGAACTCTTGTCCCCCAGTCTGAACCACCTATTCCCATAAATGATACTACTTTATCTTTAAGTATTCTTGGGTCTGGAATTTTTCCCCCCGTAGCTTCTGCAACTTTTGTTCCTATAATATTATTTCCCTTGTCTACTCTTGGCCCAAAACGGTCCATTATAGTATGAAATAATCCTGATGCTCCTTCTTCGAATATTGGGTCTGAGAATACTATCCCATCTGCGTCTTTTATTTTATCAAGTAACCATTCAAAGTCATCTTTTAGTATACACATACTACCTTTTCCAGATAATAAAGTCTTAACACATGCACAACACCCAGTGCAATGTTTAATATTAAGAGATGACATTTGAATAAATTCTACTTCAGCTCCAACTTCTTGAGCTCCTTTAAGTGCTACTTTACACATTGTGTCATTATTTCCATTTTTCGTTCCAAAAGAAATACCTAATATTTTCATATTTAACTCTCCCTCTTTAGTGTTTATTAATCTTCTTTCATTTTTAATATATAGAACCCATCATCTAGAGCATCTATAATGATGTATCCTCTATCATCAACAATAATATCTTCTGTTACTGCTAAACGTGGTCCAGGGAATCCTGGGAAATAAGACTCTTCTGGTGCTTTATTTGGATTTGGTGGTATAAAATATGCTAATTCTTTGATATAATATGGGTCTGATACATCGTAAACTCTTAAACCTGCATGGAAATAACAGCAATACACTCTATCTCCTCTTTGCTCTAACCATGGCTTATTATCCATTGGTTCGTGAAGGTTATGTGGTCCAAATGGTCCTGGTTTTCCTAGCCCTGCAACATTAAAATTAGGATAAGGAAAATCTTTTGGTACTTCAGGATATGGAAACTGAGCAATTAATGTCGGTTTTGTTGGATTGCTAACATCAACCATATGTATATTATTCATAGCTTGGACATCTGTAATATTCTCTGGTTTAAAAAACTGAAAACGTTCTCCTTCGTTTTGAACAACAACCAAATCCCTTCCTGGTAATGGTAGTGCTGTATGCGTTCTTGCTCCTGCAAGTCTGCTAGAAAACGCAGGCATAAATGGTAATTCGCCCAAACATCTTGGTCTTGTTAAATCCTCAACATCTAACACAACTAAACCGGCTCCTCCATAACCACAATAGGCTTTTTTATTTCTTACAAATGGAGGTCCATGAAGCCATCCTTTATCCATAAATTCTGGACAATGAGGCGCTCCTGGATCAAATGTTCTATTTGGATATCCATCTGCATATTGGTCTGGTCTCCACCACTTACCTATTTCTACTGGATTAGTTGGGTCTATTATATCTATAATTCTATAAATCATTCCTTCAAATCCAACACAGTCACTTGATAAGTGTACATATCTTCCACCATTATACATAAATCTATGAACACCCATTACATGCTTTAATCCACAATCCCAATATCCTAAAAACTTAGGATTTAGAGGGTCCTCTTTTAAACTATATATTCTAATTCCTGCTTCACACTTAATACTTGATAATTTAGCTTGGTCAACAAGAGCTCCTGGCCCACTTCCACAGCTCATAGCTACTATCATTAAATCATCTGCTATTTGAATTTTTGGAGTTGTTGTTGTAGGATACTCTTTTGGGTCTAACATTTGAAAATGCTTTATAAATTGTGGACTATAAGGATTTGTAACATCACTAATCATTACTCCATTTTTCTTACTTCCGCCAAAACAACATCCATATAAATAGTATTTTTCATCTCTTTTGTACAGAGCCATTTGAAACATTCCACAAGTTCCATCTAAGTTATTAAAGGAACAAACTTCAAGATTTTTAATATAACCGTTATTTCCTTTACCTTTTGCATAAAATTTATCTTCCATTTTTTCTCCCTTCTCATTTAAGGTATTATCAATTGATATACTTTCATTTTATGAGATAAACTTACTTAAATCCAATATCGTTTTCATGGGAATATATAAGTTATTCTTATTAATAAATTTATAAAATCTAGTGTGAAAATATGTTTAAAATATATATTTTTATACAAATATTTTTCAATATCCTTTAAAAGTAAATTTTCTTATACTATAATAAGTTTTAATTATATATAAATGAGGTTTACAAACAATCAAATTTAAATAGGGGTGATTATTTGAATACTAAACAATTAGAATATTTTATATCTGTAGCAGAAAGTCTAAGTTTTACCAAAACAGCAGAAAAATTTTATATTTCCCAAACTGCTGTTACACAGCAAATAAAAGCTTTAGAAGAACAAATAAATGTAACTCTATTTACAAGAAGTAAACGACATGTTGAACTAACACCTGCTGGAAAAGTTTTTTTATCTGAGGTACGTACTATAATAAAAAATATAGATGATGCTATTACAAAAACACAGCAATTTGCACATGGTTTTTTTGGAACTTTGAGTATAGGAATTTTAATAGGATATGAAAAAAACAAATTTCAACAATATTTAAAAGAATTTTCTAATATATACCCTAATATATCTATGGAAATTTGTACTAATGAGATAACTGAACTTTTAAACTTAGTAAAAAATAATTTTATGGACCTTGCATTTGTAATTAATCCAGAAAATCAACCATTAAAAGATTTTGAATATAAAACTGTAGAAAGGTATTCCTTGGTAGCTCTTTTACCCCCTTGCCATCCACTTTGCAATGAGGATTATATTGATTTAATTGAACTACAACATGAGAAATTTATTTTTGTAAAAGAAACAGGAGATGAATATGGTCAGAAATCCATGATACAGAATAGATATCGTGAAGCAGGATTTGTGCCTAATGTAGTTCAACGTTCAAATAATCTTAACACTATTGAATCACTAGTAGCATCTAATATGGGGATATCCATTTTACCTTCATTTTGTGTTCTAGATACGATGATAGAACATGGTATTGCAATAGTACCTATAAAAGAAGTAGAAAATAGAATTGAAGTTGTAGTTGTATGGAATAAAAACAATACAAACCCAGCATTAGAAAAATTTATTTCTATAGTATAAAATTAATTATAAAAATAGCATTAACCACTTTTATATGGTTAATGCTATTTTCTACTTAATTAATTAGGTTTACCAAAACATCAATAATGGAACACTATAAATATGATATAAAAATATTATCTCAATATATCTAATTTCTCATTGTTCATCAATCTAAATACATGATTTGTATTTATTAAGGAACTATCGCCATAAGTTGTATGGGCTAACACTGAACTAGCAACTCCAAATTCAACAATATCTTCATTTCTCATCTTTTCCAAATATGAATATATGATTCCTGCTACATATCCATCCCCAGCACCTACTCTATCGTATATTTCTAGTTTATATTCCTTACTTTCAAAATAGCCATCATTATTTGATATGTATCCCTTTATAAATCTATTGTTCATATTATCAAATCTTCTCATAGTTCCAGCTACAATTTCTATATTATACTCTTTTCTAATTAATTCTGAACTCCATTTTATATCTAAAGTGTCTATATTAAGTATTTTATTTATATCTCTATAACTAGCAAATAACCCGTGACAATATGGCAGTATTTTTTTATAATCATTTACTAAATCATCATAAGTCTTATCTGGATTTAGTGATTGTCTAAAATTAAAATCAAAGAATACTTTTATTCCCTTTTCGTAAGATTCTTTAGCTAGTTGTAAAGCAATATGTTTAACTGAATCTGTAAGTTGCATAGCAATACCACAAATATGAACCACATCAATTCCTTCTAAACATTTATCAATATCATAGTCTTGTATCCTACTCTCGCAAAATGAACTATTTAACCTATTTAAGTAAGTCACTTCTGAAGGTCTTTCCCCATATCCATTCTCAAGAAAGTATACCCCCATATGATTTCCTCCATATGTAATAAAGTCATCTTTTACTCCAAGCTTTCTTATGTTTGCACTTGATGCTTTACCTACATTGTTATTAGGTAACTTTGTTAACATATAGGTATTATATCCAAAGTTTTTAAGTCCAGATAATATATTTAACCCTGTACCTGTAATTACATAATTTAGTTGGTCAGTTTGTGTTAAAAATTTATAATCAGGTACTGAAAGTCTCATCATTATTTCACCAAAGGCTAATATATTCATAAATCTATCCCAATAATTCTTTCATTATTTTATAAAGTGTTTTTATATCTTCTACTTTTGTATCACCTGTTACTTTATCGATTATTGATGTATAAACATGAGGTATGACCTTTTCTACACCATTATCAAGTGCAATTTGAACTATCTCTTTAAAGTTATCTAAATCTATGCCTCCTGTTGGCTCTAGATAAAAATTATGTTCTGCACAAGCTTTTACAACTTCTATATATTCATCTTTTGTTTTAAGCCCTCTCATTGGGAAAAACTTAACTGAACTTCCTCCCATATCCTTCATCATAGCTATGGCTGTTTCTATAGGAACTATACCATCTTCCTCTTTTGAACTTAATGGACCTGTAGATATCTTTACAAATCCTGGTTTACCAGTTGGAGAAACTAATCCATTTATTATACTATCGTTTTGACCAAGTAATGCTCTAGATGTAGCTACACCTGTAAATACTTGATTTATATGTTGTGGTTGAAGTTCTTTAGAAATTTGAGATACCATATTTGACTGATTTGGATCTCCAGCTCCAAGACCTACAGATACTGCATTATCTATTTCCTTTGAGTATTTTTTCATATCTTCAATAGCTGCTTCTACAGTACTATAATTCTTCGATAATATTCCTACTAATACATGCCCATCACAAGCATCATATATTTCTTTGGCGTTTTTTATACTTCCTGCAAGAACATTTAAACAAACTCTATCTTCATAATATTTTGGCGTACAATTCATATCACTTACCCCCGTTAGTAAAATTTAATAAATCTTTATAATTTTATTTATCTTATTTTCTATTTTTCTATTATCTCTTTTATTCTATTATAAATAATATCTAAATCATCTTCACTCACGCTTCTTATATCAACCTCTATATTGCCTTCATTAGACTTATAATCTCGAGTGTATATAGCTATCTTTCCACCTCTAAGTTCGTTTATAATTTGTTGTGTTGATTTATTTATTATATCTTCATTAAAATTAATCTCTCCACGTAATATTTCTCTCCCTGCTGAGTCTCTAGTTATATTCGCACTAGCTCCTTTTAAAGTATTTATCTTATCTATAAATGGATTTAACTTATCCTCCATTTCTTTTAAAGTTACTTTAGCACTATTAACATATCTCTCAATTGCACATGTTAAACCTATTATACTTTCTTTTCCTATTTTCATAGCTCTTCCAATACCCTTTGATTGAAGCTTTACATTATCTATGTATTTTTTTCTACCTATTACTAACCCTGAACTAGGACCCTCTATAGCCTTTGCACCACTGTATATAACTAAATCTGCTCCTAATTCATAGTATACTTTTAAATCTTCCTCTGCTGCTGCATCTACTATTAAAGGTAGGTTGTATTCTTTGGAAACTTGCACTGCATCTAATACACTTAGCATACTCTTTTGAACACAATGATGAGATTTAATATACATAATTGCTGCTGTATTGTCATTTATCTCTCTTATTATATGTTCCTTACTGCACATATTACTATAACCAGCCTCAACAACTTCTCCACCACCAAGTCTTATCATTGTTTCTACTGGAACTCCATAGTCAACATTGTGCCCTTTGGGAATTATTATTTCTCTTTTAATTTGTTTATTAGGGTTATTTATATTGTAAATTAAATTTATATCATCCTTTGCTATTATTGCACCTACACTCTGTGCAATTCCAGCAGATGCACTAGAAACTATTACTGCACTTTCACACCCTAATAAACTCGATATATATTCATCAGTTTTATTTACAAGCTCTTCTACTATGAAGAAATTTTCACACCCTTGACCTATTGCTTCAATAACTTCCTTATCTAATGTTGACACCCCTAGTATAGTCATCTTACCTGAAGCATTTATAACACGTCTTACAGAGTACTTTTCAAATATACTACTCATACAATCAGCTCTCCCATCTATACTTTCTATTTTATGAACTAACATATATTCAAATACTCTCCATTTATTACTACAGCCCTTGGCTTTATGGACGTATTTGTGATTACTGAATTATTCAAAGAATCTTGAAGCTCTTTTTCTTCATTCACTATATCAAATATAGTTAAATCAGCATCATATCCTTTTTTTATTAAACCTTTATTTTTCAAATTTATTGCATTTGCTGCATTTTTAGTAACCTTATTTATTATATCTTCAAGTGAGTAACCCATATATATAAACTTTTCCATTGTTGTAGATAAACTATATACTGGACCATTTATTCTATTTTTAATATATATATCTGTACTTATGGTATCTGGAAAAAGTCCTGCATCCTTAGCTTTCATTGCAACATCCATACTAAAACTTTCTGTTCCATGACCTACATCAAGGATTATACCTCTTTTCCTAGCTTCTATAATTTCCCCTTTAAGTTTATTACCTTTCAATATTCCATTTGGTTTTCCGTTATATATATGAGTTAATATATCACCTTTTTCCATATATCCTAATATATCCTCTATAGTTGGAGGAGAGCTGCCAAAGTGAACCATCATAGGTAGATTAAGTTCTTTTTTAACTCTTTTAGCTAACTTCAAAGGTTCAATGCCATTTGAAATTACAACACTTTTACTCATTCTAGCTTTGATTCCAACAATAAAATCTTTGTATTTTTTAACTGCATATTTAAGCGCCTCCTCATCTATGCTCATCATATTTGAAAGTTCATCTTGAGATGTTATTCCCTGCTTTGCAATATTTATCAAAGCATACACATTTGTTTTGTACTTTTTAGTATCCTCATAAAATTTTTCTATATCTAAAGCACCTGTTGTCCCTGTATCTACCACAGTGGTAACTCCACTTTTTACTCCAACCTCATCAGGATAATCCTTATAAATCTCTAACCTTTCATAGCAGTGTGTATGTATATCTATCCATCCTGCACTAATAAATGTCTCTCCATACAGTTCTATGATTTGGCTTGCTTGATACTTAGAATCATCTATATTATTTGTTACCTCTATTATTTTACCTTCTAATATAGCTATATCAATTATATGTTTATCTACTGTTTTTCCACCTTTGATTAATATGTCTATCTTCACTTTACTCTCCCTCTAAAATAATCTTAAATTTGCTCCAAGGTTCAATAAAGTCTAAAAGCATTATTTCATCTTCCTTTATTCTACCAACCCTATTTTTTCTTTCATCTTCACAGTCTTGAAGTATCAATTGTAATTCTCCTTTATACTTTCCAAAGTCATCATTACCAATCACTACGTCTCCTCTTTTAAAAACAGTACTGTTATCATGTTTAGGGAAATGTTCTTTAGCATATTTTTTTCTTACCTCTGTAGACCTGGCCACCTGGCTAGTTATGTCTCCTCTTCTAAAGTGTTGCTCTTTTATCATTATTCTCTTTTCTAGTTCAGAAATTTGCTCCTCAGCTACTACATTAAATACAATTTGATATTTATTTACTTCAGACATTCTTTTTAGTTCATCTTCACTTGCATATGCATTTCCTACAATCACATCATCAATCAAACCAGTTGCAAATAAGTGCTTAGTCACTGTAGATATATCTAAATTTCTATGCATTTCAAGTGTGCACAATCCATCATTTATATCCCAAGGTCCTATTGTTGCGTGTTTTGAATTAACAAAAGCAGAAGTTCTTATTCCATACTTTTTAAATCTATTTGAACATCTTACAAAGAAATCATATGATAAACCTGTACCCCTTTGAGGGTAAAAATTATGACAACCATATATATTATTTACATTTGGCTTGTATGTAATTATATTATCTAAGTATGCTACATCATTACTCATATTTAGCTCTACTTTTAAATCATATGGATTAAAAGAAATCATGGCTTCTTTACTTCCATCATATCCATAGTCAAGTCTTATTCCACTAGCATTTAACTCATTGAAGAATGTTAAATCATCGTAAGATATTTCTAATATATCAAATATATTTGGAGCTATATCAAGGATTACTTCAAATCCCAAGTCTCTTGCATAGGTTATAATCTCTTTAAAATGTTTTTTAACCTCTTCCTTTGGTCTTGTAATTGAAAGCATACACATAAATATTCTTTTAAATCCATACTTTGAAGCCATTTTTATATATGCTTTATCATCTTCCGTATTACTATGTTCTGGATATACTGATATCCCTAATCTTCTTTCCATCTTTATCCTCCTCAAACTTTTTAATATGTAAAATAAAAGTGAAGGTAATTCCTACTACCTTCACCTTTAATAATTTATAAGTTCTTTATATTTATATTATAAAACTTCTATTATATGTATTTTTATAAACTTTCACTCATTTCTTCTTGTTCTCTTTGTAATTGTTGCTTTTCAAAAACCTTGAAGAATGGATAATAAACAACAAATGATATCACAAAGTTAATTAACACTAAGACACCTGCCATTATACTCCAGTTAGTACTCATTACTGCTGCTATTGGTGCTGGCATTGCAAATGGTAATCTTGCTACCATCATAGGTATAATCCCTGTAATAGTAAGAACATACGACAAAGCTGTCATTATCATAGGTCCAATTATAAATGGTATCCCTAGTATTGGATTCATAACTATTGGTGCTCCAAATATTATAGGTTCGTTTATGTTAAATAACCCTGGTAAAAATCCTAATCTACCTAAACTTTTTAGGTACTTTGACTTAGAAAACATGAACATTACAACTAGTGCAAGAGTTGCTCCTGCCCCCCCTATCCATACATACCATTGTAAAAATTGTTCTGTAAATATATTTGGCATTGCATGAGCTGAGACTCCTTCTGTGAATGCAGTTATATTTTCTGCTATAGACATATCCCATATAGGTCTTATTACTGGACCCATTATAGCTGGACCATGTATTCCAAGTACCCAGAATAATGTTATTAGGAATACTGTTAGAAGTCCACCACCCAAACTGTTTCCTGATAAGAATCCTTTTAATGGTGATAACATAGAACTTAGTGCTGCACTTATATCAAATCCTAGCATATGTCTTGTTACCCAGAATAACATTAACACTACTGCTGTTGGCAATAATGCAATAAATGAGTTTGAAACCTCTGGTGGAACCCCTGCTGGCATCTTAATTGTAATATTTCTTTCCTTCATAAAACGATATATCTCAACTGTAATTAATGAAGTTACGATTGCTCCAAATAATGATGGTGAATTAAGTTTTGCCATGTCCATCCATCTACCAGCTTCTATAACTCCAGTTATTGGCTCAACAACTTGAGTTGGAACTATTGTAGAAACCAAAAATGCCATAACTGCGAGCATACCAACACCTGTTGTATCTAGGTTGTAGCTTTTAGCAAGTGATGATGCTATTCCAAAAGTAGCATATAAGGATAAAAATCCTACAGTATATCTAAATGGTATATCTAATGTTGCTCTGAATGGAGCTATAAAATCCATATAAGCATCAATAGGTATGTTTAATAATATTGTAAAAAATGACCCTACTATTGTTAGTGGTAATGTTGCTATTATACCTGCTCTTACAGCTCTCATATGTCTTTGATTACTTATCTTCGCTGCTACAGGCATGACCTTATGCTCTAAAAAACTTGCGAATTTTTCCATAGTTCCCCCCTATATTAGTGATATTCCCCTTTATTTATGATGCAATAACGATTTCATGACAAAAATTAATTTTTATATAATTGATAATATCACTTATTTTCTTAAAAATATTATAACATTATAATGTTTAATTGTAAACATTATAATGTTATAATATTATTTTTTTATAAAACCAATAAAAATCCTGAGCATATTATCACTTTAATAAGCTCAGGATTTTTATTATATTTCATATTTAATTACATAATTTTGTACTTCTGTATTATATCTTGCAAATGATAATTCAACTATATTATCATTTTCATCATAAGTCTTTCTCTTTCGTCCTAATAATTTGTCTTTATCTATATTTAGAGCTTTTGATACTTCTACTTCTGATTCTTCTATAAAAAATTCATCTTCAAATCTAGTTATATTTATATTCTGTCTATATAAGTACATATATAAAGAACTGTGGTTATTAAAGCTTTCAATAGTTAGATTTTCATCAAAAGGTATATAATGAGTAAAATATATATATGGTTTACTATTCAAGTAATACATTCTAGTAATCTTGCTACATTTTTCTCCAAATATACAAAATTCTTGTGAGTTTACATCATTTGTAATTTTTTCAATTGAAATAGTCTCTTTAGATAACTTATGCCCTTTAGATAGAAGTATACTTGAAAAAGAATCGGCCTTAGATAACTTATTAAAAAGACTATTACTTATTACTTTTGTACCTTTTCCACTCTTTTTCTCTACATACCCTTCTGATTCTAATATCTCAATAGCTTTTCTAATAGTAATTTTACTAACTCCAAACTCTTGCTCCAACTCTCTTTCTGTTGGGATATTTTCATCAATTTTATATTCATTATTCAGTATTTTTTGCTTTAATATCTCTACAACTTGTATATATAATGGTTGATTTCTTAACATGATTCACCTCTTAGATTATATGTTATAATATTATAACATATAATCTTATACTTTAATAGTAATATACATTAACTTTAAACTTAATATAAAAGAGTACTTAAAATAAACTTAATGTATACTTCAAGCACTCTCTCAATTTATTCTCTTTAATTTTTATTTATCTTGTAGCTTCAAATGTAAATCAACGATTTCCTCAGCTAACTGTTGAAAATTCATAGCATTCATTAAGTGGTCTTGTGCATGTACGAGTATGACACTCATTTCTGTCTTGTTTCCACTAGCTTCATTTTGTATTAATTCTGTTTGATATCTATGTGCCTTATTTATAACTTCCTTAGACTCTTTTAACAATTCTTTTGCTTTTTCTATATTTCCATTTTTAGCTTCTTGTATTGCCTCAAAAGCTAATCCTTTACCTTCACCTGCATAACCTATTATACCAAAAGAAATCTCTATAATTTTTTCGTCCATCCTTTGATTCTCCCAATTTATATATTAAAAGTAAATTATATTTTCTATTACTTCGCATTGTTAAGTTCTATTGCTCTATTTAGAACAGCTTTTCCGTCAACTGTCCCATAGTGCATCATATTTATAACCTCTACTGGTACATTATATGGCTTAGCTATTTCCTGAGCTTTAAATAATATGTATCTAACTTGTGGACCTAATAATAAAACATCACATTTTTCTATTTCATTTTGTATAGTTGATTCTGGTATTGCCCAAATTTGTGACTCTATACCGTTTTCTTTAGCTACACTTTCCATTTTATTAACTAATAAACTTGTAGACATTCCCGCTGAACAAGCCAACATTATTTTTATCATATATTCCCCTCCAAATTTTTATTAATAACCTTTTTAAATATTATAATGTTATAATATTATGTTTAATTCTACATTAAATATAATATACTTTCAACACTTTTTTATTATTTTAATATTATTAGTTGCTAAACAGATAAAAACTGTATCACTTGCTTGTAATATGATTCCCTGTACCTTACTCTACAAAGCAGGTTTTTATTCCTTAACTATAAGTGATTAATAATTGAATTTAATTTCCTTAAGCCAAAGTATAAAATACTCAATAACCCAGTATATCCAATTGTAACTATTAAAAATAATATCTTATTAAAAACTTGTCTTTTGTCTTCTATAAATAGACGGCGATACTCCTGTTTTCATTTTAAATTTTTCAATAAAATAACTAGTACTACCAAATCCACACTGATAAGCTATATCTGAAATCGAATCATTAGTTGAAATTAATAAATTTGAGCTAGCTACCAAGCGGTAATTAATAATATATTCAAAAATAGTGCAATTCATATATTTTTTAAATTCACGACAACAAGTACTTTTAGATAAATTAACTTCTTTTGCTAAATCATTAAGTTCGATTTTCTCCATATAATGGTCACATATATAGCCAATTATATTTCTTATATGCAAACTATTATTTCTAGCATTATCATTAGGAAATGATACAAAATAAGATTTTATTAAAATATTCCATACTTCTATTAATAATATAAATATATGTAATTCAAATCCCATTTCCTTTTTATTATACTCTTCATAAATTTTAAAGATATTGTTTAGTATAACCGATTTCCAGTCAATATCATTTTTCAAAATACAATAATTAATTCTAGAATTATCTATATAAGGTTGTATATATTTTATATTTATGAGACTTCCTGCAAAGCTAGATATAAAGTCTGAATTAAAAACTACACTTATATAAGAGCAATCACTTCCTTTATAATTTTTTGCCTGATGCAATTGCCTTGCATTTATGAATATCCCTTCTCCTTCAGATAAAATTATTGAATCTCCATCAACATTAAAATTAATATTACCTTTTGTTACAATACAAAATTGTAACTCTTCATGCCAGTGCCAATCAATATACCCCAAAATATTTTCACTTATTTTAGTCTTATAGACTGTAATTGGAAATTCAAATGAACCTTGTTGTGTTACTTCTTTTTTATTTTTATTAGTAACAATATTATCCTTCATAAATCTAGTCTCCTTTTGCTAATTTCGATTTTTTTTAATCATACACAACTTGATAATATAACGATATTTATTGCCTATATTATTATATATTTTTTGCTAATTAGTCAATATAATTATAATTAAGAAATAAATAATAAATAATTTTAGGAGATAAAAACTATGAGAAATATAAAAGATATCAAATATATACAAAATGAAAATGCAAGAAATTTACACAAATCTAAAGTAAGTGTAGACTTTATTAACAAAGAACAAATAGAAAAAATTAGAAACTTCCATAAAAGCTTTTCAGAGTATAAAGTAACTCCTCTTCACAGTTTAAGTGAATTAGCTAATGAATTAGGTATTAGTAATATCTGGCTAAAAGATGAGTCATATAGATTTGGACTTAATGCATTTAAAAGTCTTGGTGGTTCATATGCGGTTGGAAAATATATAGCAAAAAAATTAAATATGGATATTTCTAATCTTTCTTTTGAAATGCTAAATAGTAAAAATATAAAAGAAAAGCTTGGAGACTTAACTTTTGTAACAGCCACTGATGGAAATCATGGAAGAGGGATTGCTTGGTTTGCAAATCAAATTGGACAAAAATCAGTAGTATTTATGCCAAAAGGGTCTTCTGAGATAAGATTAAATAATATTAGAAAAGAAGGTGCAGAAGCATCTATAACAGACTTAAATTATGATGATGCAGTAAGATTAGCTACTAAATATGCTGATGAAAATAATGGTGTTATAATACAAGATACTGCTTGGGATGGTTATGAAGAAATTCCAACTTGGATTATGCAAGGATATGTTACTCTTATCGATGAAGCTATAGAGCAAATAAATTCTTTAGATAATGGAATCCCCACTCATGTATTCCTTCAGGCAGGGGTTGGCTCTTTTGCTGGAACTGTACAAGGATATCTAGAATATGTATTTGGCAATAATAGACCAATAACTACTATAGTTGAACCAAATGAAGCAGCATGTATATTTAAATCAGCAGAAATAAATGACCAAAAACCACATGCTATTACAGGTTTTATGGAAACTATAATGGCAGGGCTTAATTGTGGTGAACCTAACACTATAGGTTGGAATATTTTAAGAGATTATTCTGATATGTATATTTCTTGCCCTGATTATGTAGCTGCAAGAGCAATGAGAATACTTGCTAATCCACTAAAGGGAGACCCTAAGGTTGTATCTGGAGAATCTGGTGCGGTAGGTTTAGGGATTTTAAGTTTGATTTTAGAGGAAGATGGATTAAAAGAAATAGCTGATAAGCTAAACATAAATAAAGATTCAAAAATACTTGTTATAAGTACAGAGGGTGATACTGATCCTGAAAATTATAAAAGAATAGTGTGGGATGGCGCTTATACGTCAATTTAATAAAGTAAGGTAGATTAGGTATTCATTACCTTATCTACCTTACTCTATTTATTCTGTTATATCACTTACTTGTGATACGGTTCCCCATTATTTATCCTATATGCTCTATAAATCTGCTCCAACAATATCAACCTCATCATCTGATGAGGAAAAGTCATCCTAGAAAAAGATAACCTATAATCAGCTCTTCCTAGGACTTCATCAGAAAGCCCTAGAGAACCTCCAATTATAAAACAGAGACTACTATTACCTCTAACTGCTAAATCACTCATGGTCTTAGCAAGCTCCTCAGAAGACAAATTCTTTCCATCAATGGCTAAAGCTATAACATAACTATTGTGCTTTATCTTCCCTAAAATTTTCTTACCTTCTTTATCTTTTATAATTTCCATTTCCTTAGCACTCAAATTTTCTGGAGCTTTCTCATCGTCCAACTCTATAATTTCCAACTTACAGTACTTAGAAAGTCTTTTTTTAAACTCATCAATACCTAATTTTAAATATTTCTCTTTAATTTTACCTACCACAACTATACTTATATTCATATGTTTCTCCTAAACTTAATTTTGCTACACATTTATATCCTAATATAATCTATAAACTCTTATAAAATTATCTCACTCTTTCTTGATTTGCATACTCTATAAACTCTTCAAAAGTTACAGCTTTGCTATAATAATATCCTTGATATATCTCACATCCTAATCCATATAGCTTATCTCTTTGACTCAAATTTTCAACATATTCAACAACTATGTCAAACTCCAAATTTTTTGAAAGATTTACAATAGACATTATAATTTCACTACTTCTTTTATTTGTAAGTATCTCTTTAACTAACGAACCATCCAATTTAACTATATCAAAATTATTATTTTGAAGATATATGAGTGAGCTATGACCCATACCAAAATCATCCATAATTAGCTTTATTCCCAAGTTATGTATCGCATTGATACGTTCTATAATTATTTGCGAACCTGATAATGCAACCTGTTCTGTAATTTCTATACCTAACATATTAGGATTTATATCATTCCTATTAATGATATTTTTTATTTGCTCTGGTAATTTAGGGTCATCAAGTTGGTCTGGAGATATATTTACAGAGAATTTAACAGGATTTCTCAATAACTTCTCACTCTTCTTTAAGTCAATACATGCTTTATCAATAATATACTCTCCAAGCTCATCTAAGAACCCTTCTTCTTTAGCCAAAATTATAACTAATGGTGGATAAATGAATCCTCCTATTGAATGTTTCCATCTAAGTAATCCTTCTGCTCCTACAACACTTCCATTATAATTGACTTGAGGTTGATAAAAAAGTTCTATCTCTCCTCTTTTCATGGCGAACTTTAAATCTGAAGCTAACATTTTTGAAATTGACCCTATTTTACCACTGTAATTTAAAAGATTTGGCTGTTCACCTGTTAACTCATACCTTTTTACTAAATTTGTTAAATTTTCTATATTATTTTTAAACATATATGTATATCTATTTTGCGACATCTTTATAAATGGTATATAAATCATAACCCCGATACATAGATTAAACAATTGTAACATACTTCCTCTTATAGAGCCTGTAGCCATATAACCACTTAAAAATATAGGCGATGTCCATTCTACAGGAGAAACTGTACATGGAACAAACCCTATAGACATAGCTATATAACTTGTAATAGTCAAGATTATAGGCGTAATTACAAAAGGTACAAACATAATATGGTTAAAAACAATTGGTATTCCGAAAACTAACATCTCATTTATATTAAAAAGAGCTGGTATGGAAGCAATTTTGGCTAGCTTTCTTACATTTATACGTTTTTCACTAAGAAAAATCGCAATTACTAGACATAGCAAAGAACCGCATCCACCCAACAAGACCATTGTATCAAAAAAAGTCTTAGTAAAGATTTCTGTTGGCAATTGATTATTATTAACTAAATTGATATTAATTGCCATACTATTTTCAAATAAACTTTTTGCAACTGTATCTAGAACATTACTCCCATGAATTCCAAAAAACCACATAAAATGCATCAAGAAAATAAATAATAAGGCACTCATGAGATTTCTTCCCATTTTGCTAAATACATTTGAAAATAAATCGTAAAATATATCTTGAAAGTTTGAACTACCAATTAAACTTATCATTATTACTCTAAAAATAGAAAATAAAAATACTACAATTATAAATGGAACTATAGCTGAGACTACCATATTAAAGTCTGCATCTGCTCCCTCTGTATGAAACTTTACACTTGTGACAAAAGATTCTGTAAGTTTTACAAACAATACAGATGATGTCATAGCGACAATAATAGCCGTAAATAGCCACTTTGTGTTAAATACTTCTATATAATTAAGTTCATTGCCACTTGAAAACACTAAAAAAGAGCACATTGCAACTATAGGAACAAGTAC
This sequence comes from Clostridioides sp. ZZV14-6387, assembly GCF_020657835.1. Lineage (NCBI taxonomy): Bacteria > Bacillati > Bacillota > Clostridia > Peptostreptococcales > Peptostreptococcaceae > Clostridioides > Clostridioides sp. ZZV14-6387. Next base: position 41,954 of record NZ_JAGWCW010000018.1, on the reverse strand, counting down.
TGTATACTTGCTCCCATATATTTTCCCATAACTATAACTTATTGTTAATAATATTATTAATGAAATTATTCCTAAAGTAGAGCCATTTATAAAGTTAAGAATCTTTGTGATTTCTCCATTAAATAAATTTGATAAACATTCTTGATACGCCCTTATTGGAAGATTTAAAATGACAAGAGCAGTTGAGCCAGTCATAATAGCAGGTATGGCTAAAATCATTCCTTGCTTTATAGAATATAAAATTTTATTATCTTCAACATTTTCGAAATTTCTTTTTAGCAAAGTTATTCACCTCTACTTCATTTCATAAACATTAGAAACATCATTTCGTGATAGTACATCTAGCTTCACATCTTGTCCAACTACTATATCATTTGATGCTAATACTCCTTTTGAAGTCTCATATGCCAATTCTGGAAAATTATTTTCTTTACTTAAGTGAGCTAATAATATAGATTCTGTACCTTCATTAATCAGCTCAACACAGAAATTAGCAGCATCTTCATTAGATAAATGTCCAGTGTTTGACATTACTCTTTTCTTTAAAGCATATGTATATGAACCCATCATAAGCATATTAGGGTCATAATTTGATTCTAATACTACTAACTTAGATTTATATAGATGTTTTTTTATATTTTGAGTTATACATCCTATATCAGTAGCTATAGATATCTTTTCATCACTCTCTGTATAGAAATTATATCCAACTGGGTCAGATGCATCATGTTCTATTGAAAAAGGTCTCACTATAATATCTCCTAGTGAATAAGTTTTATCATTTTCAAAAACTTTCATATTTTTATCTTTGACATCTCCTAACTTATCCTTCATAGAACACCATGTCTTTATATTGGCAAATATCGGTATATCAAACTTTCTTGATAATATACCTGCCCCTTTTATGTGGTCAACATGTTCATGTGTTATAAATATTCCTTTTAATTTATCTGCATCTACATCAATGTCTTTAAGACCTGTAGTTATTCTCTTTCCACTTAACCCTGCATCTACTAGTATATTAGTATTTTTATACCCTATATAATGGCAGTTTCCACTACTGCCACTTCCAACTGAACAATACTTTAGCATTCCTTCACCTCTTTTTCTGCCTTATAAATTATATTATACCAAAAAAACAGGAGTTGTCTCGAAATTGATTTTTTCCAATCAAATTTTAAGTTCAACTCCTATTTTAAATTTTCATGTTTTATTTTTGATACTTCATATTAACGAATAGGCAACATCATTTTAGTCAATAGTTCATTTGTTGGGCGATTTGGTGTATTTAAGTATTGATAATAAATTTCTCCAAGCATTTCATAGAGGCTACTCTGTACCCATGCAAACAATTCTTCTAATGTAGGGTCTTGCAAAATATAATCACCTTGGTCAATTGCAGTAACTATCTTTTGTGCAGGTATTTCTATACCCTGAATATCATCTACGCCTTCCATCTTAGTTGCAGTAGGAAAGCCTATTTCAATATTTAAGTTTTCTAAGTCCATATTGTGAAAGCAGACAATAGGTGCTCCTGCTACAAAAGTATTTTTACTTTTTATATAGTCCATGATTTTGGCATATCCTTCAGCAGAAAACTCTTGAAATTCAACCATGAAGTTAATTGTTTTCTTTATTACTAAAGCATAATATGCACTCTGTTCGACCACAGTAATATCTGTTATTCTTGACATTTCATTTCCTCCAATAAGTTTATTTTATATTTATAGTTAACATGATATCATCTAGCATATATTGTGGCTTGTCCTACAATGCTCTTTTCAAGCCCCAAAGTAATATTTATTAAATTGCATAAGCATATTTGAATACTATATACAATGTTTTCAATATGCAAACCATAAAGCAAGTTACTTTAAAAAGATATTATAAATTGCTAGGAATATTAACTCTATATTCTATAAGACATTATATATAAATAGTTTATTGTATAGCTATCTTTAATACGTTATAATTTTCCTAACATTCCAGTGCAGAGGATAGTTTACAATTAAAATCAAAGGAGGTAATTATGTATAGAGTAAGTCAGTTTTCTAAAATATCTGGTTTAACTGTAAAAGCTCTACGTTATTACGATAAAGAAGATATTTTAGAACCATCATTTAAAAATGAAGAAAATCAGTATAGATACTATGATGATGAAAAAAATTTGGGAATAGTACAAGTCATATAAACTCTGCTAAATAAAAAACTATTGTTGTAGCTATAAGGTAAATATGCACCCAAATAAAGTATAATGATATAATACTTATTTTGAAACAACAATTAGACATGATACTTTTCTTTTTTTAAGAACAATTCTCCTGTAGACTAGAGGTTCTTAAAAACCTCCATTTCTATTTTTCTGTTCTTTACATAAAAAAGGAAATGCTCCAAATTCTTATTTTGAAACATTCCCTATACAAAATTTACTTGTATTCACTTATAATCTTATTTATATCTACCCCTTTATTGCTCCATATCTCCACAAAAGCCCTTCCATTAGCATTTTTATGTTTATATTTATTATAGTATTCATTTAAAGTCTCAAAGAATACTTTATCACCAACTTCTTTTCTCACTTCATTAAACGCTATTGCACCTTTTGTATAAACATTCAAGCTATATTCAGTAGAATTTTTATACTCATTTGCTGGTTTAAATATATTCTCACTCAAATAACTCTTTGTCTGTATCTCCATAGTTTTTAGAAGTTTATTTGCCATCTCTTTACCATATTTTTGCTCAAAATACACTATTGTAGAATATTCAGTAAGTGCTTCATCTAACCAAGGTTCACTTATTTCATCATTTCCAACAGCAGAATACCACCATTGATGTGCTGTCTCATGGGCAATAACATATTCAAGTAGAAATTCATTTTTCTCATTATATAAGCTTTGGTCTATCATAACGAGCATAGGATATTCCATCCCACCTATAAAAAAGTCACTCGCTACGACAGAGTATTCTTTATATGGATATTTCCCAAATAATTCACTAAATATATCTATTGAATCTTTTGCCACTTCAGTTGCTTTTTTAGAAAGTTTTTTATTTAAATTGTATGTATTAATTGCTATTCCTTTTGAATCTACCTTAGTTACATCAAATTTACTACTTAATATAAATGCAAAATCCCTAACACTTTCAGCTTCTATTTCATATAGCATCTTTTTATTGTCATGTTTGTCATTAATAAGTTTTCCTGTGTGAGCAATCTTATACTTATTTGGAATTAATAGTTTCACATGAAAATCGCTAGTCTCACTATAGAATGGGTCACCAATTGTTTCATAACTCTTTAGATTCCAACCTCTTTCATCATTAACACAAACTATAGGAAACCAGTTAGTAACGTTTATAGTATTTTCCCCATATCCAAATCTTCCAACTGAATTTGGTATTTTTACATTATATTTTATATCTAATGATATTCTTTCATTCGGTTTTAATTCTTTCCCTAATTCTATTTCTAATATATCATTTTTATCCCCTTTAATCTTATACTCCATTTTACTATTCCTATTTAATATATTCTTTATATCTATGTACCCTTCATTAAACCCATTAGGATAAGCTTTTGTCATTTCCTCTTTTTCAAAAGGAGCAAACTCTTTTTTTGAAAAAGCATTTGGATATATATGAAAATATATTTTATCCATGTTTGATTTTGTATTATTTATGTACTCAACATTCTGATTACACATTAGCCTCTTCGTTTCATCATCAAATATAACATCCATATTATATTGATTTATCTTTGAATTAGTTTTTTCTTTATACGCTTCTAAACTGTCATCCTTTTCTATAAAGCAACCTATTATTAATACCATAAATAAAATTGCTACTGATAATGTTCTTCTTACTTTTTGGTTGAATTTTATAACCAAAATATCTCCTCCCTTTCAAAATGAATCTTTCTAGAAAATATTTACATGCTAATCTTGCGACCTTTTATTTGTTTACAGACAAATATAATATAAAAAATGATATAATTTAATCTGAGGTGATAAAATGTTTTTCAAAGAAAGCAATGAAATAGATTTAGGTGAAATCACTATTCCCAATATCTTTATAGATATATTTATGCCAATGGCGGACGGGTTATACGTAAAAGTTTATCTTTTAGGCTATAGACAAGCATGTGATATTACTTCTAATCCTAAGTTCGACAATAATTCAATAGCCAAAAACCTAAATATACCTTTGTCTGATGTGTTATCTGCTTGGAAATTTTGGGAGGAAAAGAAGATTATAAAAATACATGACAATGGAGAATATGATAATTTTAATTATTCAATAGAATTTTTAGATTTAAAAAATTTCTATATTGAGAATATATTAGGTAATAATTCATCTATAAAATCTAATACAGACCAAGTTGTATCTACTTCTGAAAATCCAAGTATTAGAAAAATGTTCAATTCCATAAATAAAATAGTTGGCCGCTATCTCGACCCAAGTGAAAAGATAAGTATCATGGATATAATGAATAAATACAATATGAGTCCTGATATGATACTTTGTGCTTATGAATATGTAAAAGATAAAACTGGTACATCAAAACCAGTTAAATACATTGAGGGTATTATCAGGAATTGGTATGATTCAAATTTATATACACCAAAAGATGTTGAAGATAGCTTTTTAGTTAGAAGTGAAAGATATATTTTATACAAAACTATTTTCAATGAATTAGGATTTTCAAGACAACCATCAAAGTCAGAAAAAGAACTTATGGACACTTGGTTTGATAAATTTGGTATGGATATGGACTTAATAATAAATGCTTGCTCTAAATCTAAAAATATTTCAAACCCAAGTATATCTTATATAAATGGTATAATTAAAAATTGGAATGAAAAAAATATAAAAAATTTAAATGATTTAAAGCAAAAAGAGGAAGAACGTATAGTTAAGGAGAATATTAATAAGAAGCAGATTAATACTACTCAAAACAACAATACTTACAAGAAAACTAAGTTTCATAATTTCAATGAGACATTCACTCAGTATACATCTGATGAACTCGATGAGATTATTAAAAAAAGTCAAAAAGAAAAGTTTAAGTAGGTGATTAAATGAATGAAGATAAAATAAGAAAAATACTTGCTAAATATGATAAGAGAAGAGATAATAGTGAACTCTTATTAGAACATAGAAAAAATGAGGTATATAATAGAATTCCTGAAATAAAATCTATAGATGATGAGATTTCTAAAATAGGCCTTAGTCTAGCTAAAATAGTACTTTTAAATCCTAAATCTAAAGATGAGATTGTAAATAAATCTAAAAATACTATAGAATCTTTAAAAGTAAAGAAGGAGGAACTTTTAGCTGAGAATAATATCCCTCTTGATTACTTAGAAATAAAGTTTCAATGTACTTCTTGTAAAGATAAAGGTTTTTTACCTAATGGGGAAAAATGCTCTTGCCTTAAACAAGAAATTGTAAATGAAGCTTATAAAATGTCTAATTTAGACAGGATTTTAAGTCAGGAAAATTTTTCGAATTTTAACTTGAATATATTTTCTCCTAAGAAAGGCTCTGATGGAGAAATATCTCCTAGAGAAAATATGCTAAATAATTTAAGTGTCTGCGAAAATTTTGTTCATGCTTTCAAGGAAGATAATGATGAAAATCTACTGTTTTATGGTTCTACTGGACTGGGAAAAACATATATGTGCAATTGTATTGCAAAGGAATTATTGGACAAAGGAAATGTTGTAATTTATCAAACTTCTTTTAGAATATTAGATATTCTCGAAGACTATAAATTTAGAAGAGACACAAATAATCCGATAAGTGAAGATAATTATAAAAACTTGTTTGATTGTGATTTATTAATAATAGATGACCTTGGTACTGAACTTAATAACTCTTTTACTAGTGGAGAAATCTTCAACATTGTAAACACAAGACTTGTTACTGGTAAAAAAATTATTATCTCAACCAACTTAACACCATCCCAAATAGGAAATACTTATACTCAAAGAACTCTTTCTAGAATTTTAGACAAATTTAGGATTTTAGAATTTACTGGTGATGATTTGAGATGGGAAAGATTTAAATAAAGTAGCCCTTAAAAAACATTTTTTTATTTTTAAATAGAGAGGTAAGACAAACTTGCTTCTCTGTTTAAAACTTATACTAAAGAAACTAATCTCTCTACTATAAGTACATTTCTAAAGTATCTTTAATACATCTAATTCTTTATATTACTTATAATTTATCAATATTGTAAGCTTAGCAGATTATATAATACTATTCTAAAAATACTCTAAATTTTAATCTTATAAATTATATCATTACAAATAACTTAATACTTTATTGTAATTAAATTTAATTTTTCAATCAAAAAAAGATACTTAAAAGTATCCTATAACGTAGAAAATTATATTAATTTGAATTTATGTACTTTGTGGAGCTGGTGATAGGAATCGAACCTACAACCTGCTGATTACAAGTCAGCTGCTCTACCGTTGAGCCACACCAGCATATAATCTAGTATTTATCTCTAATTCAAAAATGGTGGGACTAACAGGGCTCGAACCTGTGACCCCCTGCTTGTAAGGCAGGTGCTCTCCCAGCTGAGCTATAGTCCCATACTGGTGACTCGTAGGGGAATTGAACCCCTGTTACCGCCGTGAAAGGGCGGTGTCTTAACCTCTTGACCAACGAGCCATTTTGGTGATCTATCCGCGACTCGAACGCGGGACACCCTGATTAAAAGTCAGGTGCTCTACCGACTGAGCTAATAGACCACATTTTTTTCGACTTTTTTCGTCGTTTCTTTCACTCACAAGTTATATTATAACTGCTGTACAATTTTTAGTCAATAGTTTTTTTATTTTTTTTAGCATATAATTATAATCCTCTTGAACTACTTATTTTCAACAAGCATTTTGAATAAAATATGTAATTAGAATACAGAAATTCAACTTTAATCACACATAGAACATACATAAATAATTTTAACTGAATAAAGACTTAATACAAATCTAACACAAAAGAGTATCTCTAATAACTATAATCATTATCTTAAGATACTCTTTCCTTATTATTCACAATTTAAATTGTTTAATAAAATATTAAGCAAATATATTTTTTCTTATTATTGTTTGAGCTCTATTAGGCCCAACAGAAACCATGTCTACACTTACTCCGACCAACTCTTCTATTTTAGCTATATATTTCTTTGCATTTTCTGGAAGATTATCAAAATTATCTACTTGAGTTATATCTTCCTTCCATCCATCTAATTCTTCATATATAGGTTCACATTTTGCTAAGTCGTCTAATGATGCAGGGAAATCTGTTATTATTTTATCACCCATCTTATAAGATGTACAAACTTTTATCTTATCAAATCCAGTTAAAACATCTAGTAACATAAATGAGATACTAGTTAAACCATTAACCCTAGCTGCATACTTAACTATAACTGCATCAAACCATCCACATCTTCTGGGTCTACCAGTAGTTACTCCAAATTCATGACCTTGCTCTCTTATTTTGTCACCAGTTTCATTTATTTGTTCTGTAACAAATGGACCTTCTCCAACTCTTGTAGTATATGCTTTTACTATCCCAACAACATCTTTTATCATGTTTGGTCCTATACCTGCACCAATTGCAAATCCACCAGATGTTGGGTGAGAAGATGTAACAAATGGATATGTTCCTAAATCTAAATCTAATAAAGTACCTTGTGCTCCTTCAAATAATACTTTTTTACCTGCTCTCACTGCATCATATACAATAACTGATGTATCTGCAACGTATTTTCTTATTTGTTCTGCATATCCGATATATTCATTATATATTGTTTCAAAATCAAATAATTCTTCTTTTCCATATATATTCTTAACTATTTCATTTTTAGCATCTATCTGAGCTTTTAATTTTATAGCAAATTTTTCCTTGTCCATTAAATCACAGATTCTTATTCCAGATCTCTCTGTTTTATCCATATAGCAAGGTCCAATACCTTTTTTTGTTGTACCTATCTTTAAATCGCCTCTGGCTTCTTCTGACAATGCATCTAGTTCTTTATGATATGGGAATATGACATGGGCTCTATCGCTTATTTTTATATTTTCTGTATTTATATTATCCGCTTTAAACATTTCCAATTCTTCTAAAAATCCTTTAGGGTCAAATACTATACCATTTCCTATTATATTCACTGTTTTTGGATTTAATACTCCAGATGGAATTAAATGTAGTGCATACTTCTTACCTTCTACAACTAATGTATGTCCTGCATTATTTCCACCTTGTCCTCTTACTACTACATCTGCTTGAGTAGCAAGATAATCTATAACTTTACCTTTACCTTCATCTCCCCATTGAGAACCAACAATTGCAACTGTTTTCATGTAATTCACCTCTATATTTTATATACTCTCGAACGCTTTACTTATTTATTCTATCAAACATTCGTATTTTTTTCAACTTTTTTAGCGTTCTCCAATATTTAACAGATATTTTTCTATTTTTGAAAATTCATCTTTCTCTATGATTTCTTTTTCATAGTTTATAACTTTTTCCATAAATTTATCCACATCTAGAAGTTTTTCTAACTTACATATGTTAGTTATATTTCCAAAGTTTGTGTTAGTCATATTTATATAATATTGACTATCCACAATACTAGCATAGACAACAATTGATTCCTTTAGGTTATTATCAATTACTCTAAATAAGTTTATTTCATCAAGTACTTTAATTATATTGGGATATATACACGTTAAGCTTATTTTTTCCATATTATTCCTCCTAATAATTAATATTTATACACAGATAAAGCAAGCTAAAAGCTTGCTTTATCTACTTATTCACACTTATCAACAGGCCATCTGTGGATACTGTGGATAATTTTTTAGCTATATTTCAAGGTTTAGACATATTTAGTGACATGTATCCACATTTTTCCTGTAGAAAGAAAGGATGTTCTGTGGATATTCGTTAGATTATAGGTCTCTCAACTTATCCCCAAATCGTTGAACTTCACCAAGCCAAACTAGTTCTACAGAACCAGTTTCACCATGTCTATTTTTTGCTATTATTACTTCTCCTATATTTTTACTCTCAGAATCAGCATGATAATATTCATCCCTATATAAAAACATGACTATATCTGCATCCTGTTCTATTGCTCCAGATTCTCTTAAGTCAGATAACATTGGTCTATGGTCTGCTCTTTGTTCTGGTGCACGTGATAACTGAGATAATGCCACAACAGGACAGTTCAATTCTTTTGCTAGTATCTTTAGTGACCTTGATATTTTAGATATTTCTTGTTGTCTGCTTTCGTTATTACCTTCTCCTTCCATAAGTTGAAGATAATCAATAAGCACTAAATCTAGACCTTTTTCTATCTTTAACTTTCTACACTTTGACCTTAATTCTGATATTTTTATACCAGGTGTATCATCTATGTGTATTTTCGCATCTGACAACACTGCCATAGCATCTATAATTCTAGGCCAGTCATTATCATTAAGTGTTCCAGTCTTTATCTTTTTTAATTCTACACTAGACTGTGAAGATAACATACGTTGTACTAATTGTTCTTTAGACATCTCTAGACTAAACACAGCTACAGATGCATCACCTTTTAAGGCGGCATTTTGTACTAAGTTTAAAGAAAAAGCAGTTTTACCCATTGCTGGTCTGGCTGCAATTAATATTAAATCAGTCCTTTGAAGACCATTTATTTTTTTATTTAAATCTTTAAAACCAGTAGTTATGCCAGTTACATCACTCTTATTAGTGTATAATTTTTCTATCATATCATAGGCGTCCATCAAAACTAAGTTTATAGATTTAAAATCATCACTAGTTTTCTCCTGTGATATATCAAATATGCTCTTTTCAGCTTGTTCTAAAACATCTTCAATTTTAGTTGCTCCACTATATCCTAGATTTATTATTTCATTAGAAGCTTTTATAAGCTTTCTAAGCACAGACTTCTCTTTTACTATGTCAGCATAGTATTTTACATTTGAAGTCGTAGGTACTATAGTAGAAAGACTTGTAATATAACTGATTCCTCCAATATCATTAAGATGCCCTTGTTTTCTTAGTTCTTCTGTCAGTGTTATCAAGTCTATAGGCTCACCTTTATTACTTAAAGTTATCATACATTCATATATTATTTTGTGAGCCTCTTTATAGAAATCATTAGGCTTTATAGTTTCTGTAACTGTTATTATAGCATCTTTATCTAGAAGTATAGAACCCAATATTGATTGTTCTGATTCTACACTATGAGGAGGAATTCTCGTCATATCTTCCATCTTTATCACCTCTAGTTATTACTGTTTTTCTTTTACATCTACTCTTATTTTAGTAGTTACTTTTTGATGTATTTTTATTTCTACAAAAGTTGAACCTAGAGTTCTTATTGGTTCATCTAATAATATTTTTCTTTTATCTACATCTATATCTTTTTGTTTCTTTAATTGCTCAGCAATCTCTTTAGCAGTTATTGAACCAAAAAGTCTTCCACCTTCTCCTGCTTTTGAGTATATTTCTATATTGATTTCTTCCATTTGTTTCCCTAATAAAACAGCTTCTTCATATTCTTTTTTCGCTTTTATCTCTTTAGACTTATTCTTTTCATTTAACTCTTTTATTGCTACATTATCTGCTTGCACAGCCATCTTTTTAGGAAATAAGAAATTTCTTGCATATCCATCACTTACTTCTTTCATTTCCCCTTTTTTACCAGTTCCTTTTACATCTTTTAATAATATAACTTTCATCTATTCTTCCTCCTCCAAATACTCCTCTATTATTTTATTTACCATCTTATAAGCTTCTTTTAGAGAAACATCTTTTAACTGTGCTCCAGCTATATCTATATGTCCCCCGCCTCCTAATTTCTCCATAAGCACATGTACATTTATTTGTCCTAAAGACCTCGCACTTATAAATATCGTATCATCTTTTTCACCTAATACAAAGGAAGCCTCTACTTCTTTTATGTTTAATAACTCATCAGCAGTTTGAGCTATTATAACATTTATACTATCTATCTCTGTACTTGAATATGCTAAGCATATTCTATTGTTAATTATTTTAGTACTTTGAATTATTTCAGCTTTTATTATGAAATCTTTCACATCAGAATTGAAGAATTTTTTGACCTCAATAGTATCTGCTCCAACTTTTCTAAGATAAGAAGCAGCTTCAAAAGTCCTAACACCTGTTTTGAATGCAAAGTTTTTAGTATCTAGACTTATTCCTGCTAAAAGACCTTCAGCTGTTAGTTTATTTATTGTTACATCTTCATCCATATATTGAACTAATTCTGTAACCATTTCACAGGTTGAAGATACATATATCTCATGGAATAAAAGTACTGCATCATTTATAAATTCCACACCTCTTCTATGATGGTCTATTACCACTATCTTCTCTGATAGCTTTAATAGCTCTTCACATTCGGTATAATTAGGTCTATGAGTATCAACTACCACAACTAACGTGTTTTTAGTACAGTTGTCAATAGCATCTTCTTTTCCAATAAATAGTTTCTTATAATAATTATTTTCATTTATTTTATTTATAAATATTTCTATAGATTCATTTACCGATTGTAAAACTATATTTGCTGTTTTGTTACAGGATTTACATATGTCATAAACTCCAACTGCAGCTCCCATAGCATCCATATCTGGATATTTATGTCCCATTATATAAACTTGGTCACTTTGTTGTATAACCTCTCTTAAGGCATGACCTATCAATCTAGATTTTACTTTGGTTTTCTTTTCTACAGCTTTAGATTTTCCTCCATAAAACACAAATTTATCTTTTGTTTTTACAACAGCTTGGTCTCCACCTCTACCAAGTGCTAAATCAAGTGCACCTGTCGCAAGTTTTAGGTTCTCATTTAATGTATCTCCATCTATACCAATTCCTATACTTATAGTAACAGGAAGATTATTTCCATAATCAATATGTCTTATTGTATCTAAAATAGAGAACTTCTCAGTTTCTAATTTTTTTAACTCTTTTTTATGCATTACCAAGAAAAATTTATCTTTTGAAGTTCTTCTCAATGCACCATTGGAGTTTAATTCTAAAGCAGAAAGTATTTTTTCTACTTCAACATTAATTAAAGCTCTCTTGTCTTCTGCTGCACTTTTTAATACTTCATCATATCCATCTACTTGTATTAGCATCATTGCATTTTTTTCGTCATCATAATCTTGTTTTACTTTTAAATATTCTGTCTTATCTATCCAGTATAATATCATCAAATATTTAGGATTCTTTTCTTGATCATTTTTTATAACATTATAAATTATTGTATATTCTTTTTCTTTGTAGTTTATTTCTGTGTACATCTCTTTATTTTCATTCAATACTTTTCTTAAATTAAGATTTTTAACTATCTCTTCTATATTTTTATCAAGTAAATCTTTTTGACCAATCATATCATAAAACTTTCCATTATACCACGATATATTTCCATCAAACTCCAGGATACACAGTGGTATTGGAAGATTTATTATGGCTTTCTTGGTTGTTTCATCTATGTCTAAAGATAAATTTTGAATATACTCTGTCCATTCATGACGTCTAATATTAGTTGTTCTCCAATTGTGAAAAACCATATATACAAAAATACAGAAAAATAAACACCCTACATACAAGTTGTAATAAAGCAAAATTATACTAGAAATACCAATAACAATTATATATAAATTTATTTCTGGCATATTTAATTTAAAGGTTTGTTTATTACTCATTTCTATCCTCCTAAGTGGATTTATAACTTCTCACCTTTCTAAAGTCAATTATACTATCTACCATACCAACAAAAGATATTCCCATAAATCCAAATAAACATAAAATTATCCCTGAAAGAAACATAATTTTATTTGGTCCCTGTCTTATCCATTTCTTTAAAAAATAAATACAAACTGCTATACCTTGAATTACAAACATTAAATTAAAAACTAGCTGTAAATTAGTCATTATTAATTCTGTATATAGTTTTGAACCAATAATTTGAATAAATAAGACTAACAAATAAAGTAAGAAAGTTGTGAGTATAGCATTTCCTGGTAAATAAAAATCTGCAAATTTAGGAAATCTTATATCCATCTTTGTAATTCTTTTGATAAAAAATACACTTAAATAATATGTTACAAATGCTGATAATAACCCTTGTAAAAATAGCATCATTGGTAACATGTTTGTAAAATAGCTTACAATCTCATCTGGCTTCATCTTATCAAATATTTTAAGTTCAGTTGCTGAAAAACTATTCTTTTGGATGTTTACAATTTCTGCTATCATCTTAGAAACTTCATCTAATAAATTTACATTTAAAAATGTTTTTAATACAAAGAAATATACAAGCATTGAAAGTACAAATATTATTGTTCCACCATATATGGGTTCAAATTTATTGCTATCTTCTTGTTCAAAACTTCTCTTTAACATCTTTCCTATTGCTATACCTGGTAAAGAATACATTATACATATATTTAATGCATAAGAAATGTCTGCAAATAGAATTAGTACGCAAAATGTAATCAAAATAGATATAAAAGAATACCTTCTATCAGTAATAGCACCTATAATTACATATGGAACAGCTGCTAATATACTAAACATTCCTAGCATTGGAATATAGGCTATTACTAAAGCGATTATTATAGCTAAAACTATTATATGCATTGCTTTAGATAGTCTAATTTTATTATTCAATTTAATATCACTCCCTATTATCCATATGTTTTTTTAAATTAGATAAATCTCCATACCATCTTTCAACACTATGCTCTTCATCTATACCAATTTTTATTTTTTCTTTGACTTTATAATCCACATCTCTAAAACTAATTCCTAATCTCTTTGCTAAGAGATATGTTATCATTATTATATTTGCTAGAGTATCTTGAATTGCTTCATCTAAAGGTTTTACCCCTTTAAATAATAAGTTAAACAAATCACTTACACTCATTAATATTTCTGTTTTCATCCATTCTATTATCTTTATGTTTCTCGTTATTTCAGAACCTTTATCTATTTTCACGTTTACAACCCTCCTTAATATATAATATTATATCATAAATAATAATATATTTAAGTATATAAACAAAAAAACGAGCTTTATAGCTCGCTTCATTTAGATATATAAATACCTATAATAAAAAATGAGCACAAGGCTCATTTTTTTAGTCTAATGTATATGGTAAAAGTGCTATATTTCTCGCTCTTTTTATAGCAACTGTTAATTCTCTTTGATGCTTAGCACAAGTTCCAGATATTCTTCTTGGTAATATCTTTCCTCTTTCAGTTATATACTTTTGTAATCTTTGAGTACTTTTGTAATCTATTTTAGCGTTTTTGTCAGCACAGAATTGACAAACTCTTTTTTTCTTACGTCTTTTTTTATTCATCATGACTTTTTTCCCTCCTTTTTAAAATGGTATATCGTCATCATCTATAGCTTGGAAACCTTGTGGGTCTAGACCTTGAGGTTCAAAGCTTGGCTCAAAAGCTGGAGCACTTTCTCTATATGAATTTTCCGATTTATTCTTACTATCCAAAGCTTGTACTGATCTAGTACTTACTTTTGTAAAAGTTCTCTTTTCACCTGATTGTGTCTGATAATTGTCTACTCTTATAGATCCTTGCAATGCAACTAATCTACCTTTAGTTATGTAGTTAGCACAAAATTCAGCAGATTTACCCATTACTTCAACAGGTATAAAATCAGTTTCTTTAGATCCATCTTTTTTTACATAGTCTCTATCAATGGCTATTGTAAAGGATGCCACTGGTGTTCCTGTACCTGGGATGTATCTTAATTCAGGGTCTTTAGTTAATCTTCCCACTAATACAACTTGATTCATAAAAACACCACCTATTTTTTATAATAAAACCAGTTATTAAGCAACAACTATCATGTGTCTTATTACGTTTTCATTTATCTTTAAGTTTCTGTCTATCTCTTTAGGAACGTCTACTGCTGATTTAAAGTTAACTAATACGTAAAAACCTTCTGTAAACTTAGCTATTGGATAAGCTAATTTTTTAGTTCCCCAAGTATCAACTTTAACTATTTCTCCGTCAGTTGCAACAACTTCCTTAACTTTGTTTAGTATAGCCTCTCTTACTTCTTCATCAGAGTTTGGCTTTACCACATAAACTAATTCATAATTTCTCACTATAATTCACCTCCCTTTGGACTTAACGGCTCTACACTCTTAGAGCAGAGAAATGAGACTAAAATCTCATACCTACACATTTTATCATTTATTCTCATTTATGTCAATTTAAATTTTGGACAAAGTTTAATATAAGGCAAATTATATATTCTTAAATTAACAAGGGATGGCAATAGCCATCCCCTATAATATATCTATATAAGTTATTATTTTTAATTAAGCTTCAACACCCATAGCTTCTTTTAAAACTGATGCTATATTTTTTATACCTTCTATTATTTTTTCTTCTGGCATATTTGAATAGTTAAGTCTGAAAGTATTTTCTCTACCACCATTAGGGAAGAATCCTCCTCCAGCAACATAAGCAACATTCTTTTCTAAGCATTTTGGCATTAATTCTTTAGCATTTAAATTACTTGGAAGCTCTACCCATGTAAATAATCCACCTTCTGGATGAGTAAATACTAATCCTTCTGGGAATTCTTCTTCCATAGTCTTAAGCATTACATCTCTACGTTTAATATAAACTGCTTTAATTTTTTCAACGTGTGCATCTAAGTCATACATATCCATGAATTTACTTACTTCCATTTGAGATATAGTTGATGCTTGTAAGTCTGCACCTTGTTTTGCAAAGTTAAATTTAGATAATATTTCTGGAGAAGCACAAGTCCATCCTAATCTGTATCCTGGGCAGAATATTTTAGAGAAAGTTCCTAAGAATATTACTAATCCTTTTGTATCCATTGATTTTAAAGATGGTAAAGATTCTCCTTCAAATCTTAAATCTCCATATGGATTATCTTCTATTACTGGTATTTCAAATTTGTTTACTATTTCCATGAATTTTTTACGTCTTTCAAGTGGCCAAGTTCTTCCTGTTGGATTTTGGAAGTCAGGAATTACGTAAATCATTTTTATTCTATCAGTTGTTTCTAGTATTTTTTCTAATTCTTCCATTATCATTCCATCAGAATCAGTTGGAACGTCTATGAATTTAGGTTGATAAGATTTAAATGCATTTATAGCTCCTATGTAAGATGGGCTTTCACATAAAATTACATCACCTTCATCAATAAATACTTTTCCTGCAAAATCTAGACCTTGTTGAGAACCACTTGTAACTAATATATCGTCTTTGTCTACATTAGTTTGATTTTTCTCATTCATTCTAGCTGCTATTTTCTCTCTTAATGGTTCATATCCTTCTGTTGTAGTATATTGCATAGCTGATCTTCCATTTTCTTCAAGCACTGCAACTGATACTTTTTTCATTTCTTCAACTGGAAATAATTCTGGAGCAGGCATTCCACCAGCAAAAGATATTATTTGTGGTTGTTGAGTAAGTTTTAAAAGCTCACGTATTTCAGATCCTTGTAAACCTTCCATTCTTCTTGCATATTTAATTGCCATAATTAAAGCACCCCCATGAAAATGTTTTCTTCATTTTCTATTATACCAAAATTTCGGATATTAATATACGGTATTTGACATTTTTTAAATGTTAATTTTATATCATTCTTTTATTAGCTTTTTTACTCTCTTTTCTAAGGTCTCTCTATCAAGCATTATTAACCTTGAACATTTGGTACATTTTATCTTTATATCCATTCCAGTTCTTATAATTTCGAATTCTTTACATCCACATGCGTGTTGTTTTTTTAATTCGACAATGTCTCCTATTTTTAAATCCATTGGCATAAATAATTAGCCTCCTAATCTAGCTTCTCTGCTTCTTTCGAACCATCTTCTAATTTACTTATACAATAAATTCCTTTTATATCTACATTATTTTCAGTTAAAATTGTTTTTATATTTTCCATGTCTTCAAAAGAAAATTTAATTGATATCCCACAACTTGCTGTTATTTCTCTTGGTGTTGGAAGAGCCATTACCTTTAGACCATTTTCACCAAATAACTTTTCTGATCTTATTGCATGATGTGTCGAATTAAATGACACTATATACATCTGATTCATTGCTTAATCCTTTCTGACTATCTGTTTTTCTTTAAATTAATCATTATTATTAGTTTTTATATTATTAAACAAACGTACATTATATAGAAATAGTATTTGATGCATTCTTTAATGTTTCAACTATAGTATACATATTTGTAACTGAACCTACTTGTAGTTTGTCTTTTAAATTGTAGTAGTCTAAACAAGTACCACAAGATAAGACTTCTACGCCTTCATTTTCAAGTATTTTTAAATTTTCTATAGTTTCTTCATTTTCAGCACTTAGTGTTACTCCTCCATTAACTAAAAGTACATATTTAGGATAAGGCTTAGATTCAGTTAAAGTATATATAAATCCTTTTATTAATACTTTCCCTAATTCATCATTTCCAAGCCCCATTTTGTCTGAAGATATAAATATACATGTATCTTCTAGTTTACATTCTTCCTTGTCTACAATATCTTGTTTATCTAAGATATTTTGACCTTTTATAATTTCTATAGATATAAAATTTTCTTTTTCGTCAACAATACTTGCCTCACAATTTAAAGATTTAGCAAGTTTTAATACATTTTCTTTAGCTGTTTCATTGTCAACTGTTGTAACTACAATACCTTCTTCTATTTTATCTAATTCCTTTTTTGTATTTATAACTGGTTTAGGACAAGCAAGTCCTCTAGCATCTATTTTTATACTCATTGTTTGATTCATCTCCTTAAAAATATTCATACAATTTATATTTTATCATAGATGTTATCTTGCTTGTTATAGATTGTTTCTATAACCTTATAGGTTTATTTTTCTTACATTATTTCTAGATTTTTATACATAAATACACCTTTTTGATAATATTCTAACTCTTTTTCTTTTGAGATACTTGAATATAATTGACCTAAGTCTATATATAAATTAGCCAATATTCTACTATTTCCTAGGTCTGATACTATTTTTATACATTTGATTAAATACTCAATTGCAAGGGTAATCTCATTTTGATTCTTATACATATTAGAGTAGAATTTTAATGCTCTATATTCATTGAACTTATTTTTATTTTTTATTGATGAAGCTAAGGCTATCTTACAATATTTTCTAGCTAAATCATAATCTTCTTTATCTATATATGCTTCTATTATCTTGAATAATCCTGACATCATATATTCATCTTCATCATTTTTCTTTATGTCATATACCTTTTGTGAATATTCAAGTACTCTATCTGTTTCACCTATTTTTCTGTAAACATCACAAATTGTTAAATATACATTTGCTAATCCAGTTTTATTATCTTCATTTTCAAGTATCTTTAATGCTTTTTTAAAATAATCTTTTGATTCCTCATATTTTCCTATCTCAAGCATGTTATTTGCTTTTAACACCAAAATATCGACATCTTCTTTTCTATCATTTCTATTGTCTATTTCATTTATCTTATCTATGTACTTCAATGACATATTTGGATTATCTAATTTTATGTAACAATATGCCATTTTACTATATAGTTCCTTGTATATATTAACATCCTCAAATTTACTCTCTGACAAAATTTCTTCTGCAAAATTAAAGTGGCTTATAGCACCTTTATAAAAGTCTTCTTGCATGTATATCTTTCCTATATTTAAATAGCACTTAAGTATATTTTCACTATCACTATTTTTTATAAAGAAGTATAATGCCTTTTCAAAGTTTTCTATAGCATCATTATAATCAGATTTTTTTAGGTTAATATTAGCCATTAAAAAATTACATCTGCCATAGTTCTCCATTAAATCGTATCTCTTACATATATTTAAAACTTCTTTTATTTGGTCCTCAGCCTTGTTTAACTCATTTTCTTTTATGTAGATTTCGCTCTGTAGTATTAAATTATCAGTTATCTTTTTTGACTGCATTTCTTTGGTTTCTAATAAATACTCTACACTTACATCTAACTTATCGCCTAGATATTCCAACAGTTCATAACTAGTATGAGATTTATCTCTCTCTATATGGCTTATTTGTGCTGCTGTTATCCTATCTCCAGCTAATTCTTTTAATGTCATGTTTTTTTCTTTTCTTAATTTTTTAATCTTTTCTCCTAAGCTCAAAATTTCCATACTATTCCCACCTTTTGAAGACATTTTTTTATAATATAATTATAACTTATATTTATTTTAAAAACACTACTTTTATTTTACAATATTTTCTGTGTACATTAAATGATTTCCCATAAAAATGACTAAAATTTAGTTTATTTTGGATTTAATTAATTTAAATAAATCATTTTTTAAATTTGTTACTATTTTGTATTCATATATTTGCTCATAACGACTATAATTATATATAAGAATAGTTTTTATGAGAGGAGAAATTTTTATGAAAAATAAGAAAATAATGTTAGTGTTAAGTATATTATCTATATCTATATTCGCAATTGGTTGTACTAATGCTCAAGTTGGGAATGATACACCTAAAAAAGAAACTAAGAGTAATACAAATGTTGAGCAACCAAAAGAAGAAAATAATGCCGAGAAAGAGGTTCCTAATAAAAAAGCTACTTCTACTCCAAAAGAGGAAAATAAAACTCAATCAGCTATTATTTACTCTTTCGATGTAGACCAGACAGATTTAATAGAAAACAAAGTTGACCTAAGCAAAGTTGATGAAAATACTTTATTTGAGGAGCTTCAAAAACTTAAAGTTGTTCCAGAATCTGCAAAATTAAACTCATTTACTACAAAAGACATTGATGGTGTAAAAACTGGTATATTAGATGTTAATTCTGATTTTACAAAGTCAAACTTAGGTAGTGATGCAGAAACTTTAATGCTTGATTCAGTTGCTCGTACTTACATAAAAAATATGAATGTTGAACAAATAAAACTTACTGTTGATGGTGCTAATTATGAAAGTGGCCATATAGTTCTTGAAGAAGGAGATTACTTAAAGTAATTTTTTAGGACACACTTTAAGATACATTTAAGGCATACTAAAATAGTGTAGATTATATAATCTACACTATTTTTTATATTCTTTAATTCTATAATACTTAATATTACTTATTATTTTTTGAAATTTTCTTTAAAGCTTCTACTGCTTTATCTATTTCATCTTTTGTATTGAAATATCCTATGCTAAATCTTACTGCACCTTGTTTTAAAGTGCCTAAAGTGGTATGTGCTAGTGGAGAACAATGTATTCCTGATCTAGTTGCTATATTATAATCACTGTCTAGTAAAAAAGTAACCTCTCCAGAATCCATGTTTCCTATATTTATAGCTATTACAGACGCTCTTTTTTTACTATCTTTTGGTCCATATATCTTTATATCTGGCACTTCCTCTAACTTGTCTATCATATATTGACATAATTCTTCTTCATGTTGTCTTATATTGTTGATTCCTCTTTCAAATATAAATAATACACCTTGGTTAAGACCTGCTATACCTGGAGTATTATGAGTCCCTGACTCATATTTATCTGGGAACAATTCTGGTTGAACCATTTCTTCTGACTTACTTCCTGTTCCACCTTCTTTTAATATATTTAGATTTAAACCATCTCTTACGTATAGTATACCTGTTCCTTGAGGTCCAAATAAGCATTTATGACCTGGCATTGCCAACATGTCTATATTAAATTCATTTACATCTATATCATAGACACCTGCTGTTTGTGATGCATCTACTAAAAATAATATATTATGTTTTTTAGCTATTTCTCCAACCTTCTTTATATCTATTAAAGTACCACATACATTAGATGCATGTGTCGTTACAATCAATTTAGTGTTTCCCTTTATTGACTTCTCTAATTCTTCATAATCTAGAAAGCCTTCATAATCGCATTTTACTACAGTATTTTCAATACCTCTTTTTTCCAATGCTTTTATAGGTCTTATTACTGAATTATGCTCCATAGATGTTGTTATTACATGGTCACCATCCTGTAATACACCTTTTATTGCTAGATTTAAAGAATCTGTAGCATTAGATGTAAATACTATATTCATAGGATTGCTCACATTAAATAACTTAGCTATATTCTCTCTTGTATCATATATTTCCCTAGCAGCTCTCATAGCAAGCTTATGTCCAGCTCTACCTGGATTTGCACAGTAGTTCTTCATACAATCTAAAACAGCATCATACACTCTTTCTGGTTTTGGATATGTAGTTGCAGCATTATCTAAATAAATCATAACAATCTTCCTCTCCGTTTTATAGTTTTGTTTTATTCAAGAAGCATTGATACAATACTGTTTAAATCATCATCATTGTAGTATTCTATCTCTATTTTACCTTTTTTCTTTCCTTTAGAAATATTTACCTTCGTCCCAAATATATTTCTAAGTTTATCTTCTACATCTAAGATAAATACATCCTTAGGCTTAGATTTTTTTGGTACTTCTTCTTTGTTTTCAGATATTTTTTTAGCTATATTTTCGACTTCTCTTACAGAAAGCTCTTCTTCTTCTACTTTTTTTGCTATTTGTAGCTGTAAATCCTTATCTACAATTCTCAACAACGCCTTACCATGCCCTGCTGTAATTCTACCACTATCTATCATATCTATAACATCTTGTCCAAGATTTAAAAGTCTTAGAGTATTAGTTATATGAGGTCTGCTTTTACCAACAGCTTCTGATATTTCCTCTTGAGTTACATTATAATGTTCTATTAAGCTTTTATATGCTAGGGCCTCTTCTATTGAGTTTAAATCTTCTCTCTGTAAATTTTCAATTAAAGCTATCTCCATTATGTCTTTCATATCTATATCTTTAATTATAGCAGGTATTTGACTTTTATTTGCAAGTTTTGATGCTCTAAATCTTCTTTCTCCCGCTATTATCATGTATTTGTCATTTTCATCCATCTTAACTACTATTGGTTGTAATACGCCATAATTTTTTATAGAATCAGATAATACTTTTATTTTTTCTTCATCAAACTGTTTTCTAGGCTGAACTTCGTTTGGATATATTTTGTCTATATCGATGTTGATTATCTCTTTTTCTGAAGTTTCTCCTTTAATTTCTGGTATCAATGCACTAAGACCTCTACCCAATCTGTTACTTCTTTTAGACTTATTCTCCATACTAATATTCCTCCTCTTCTAAATCTATAAATTCTTCTGCTAGTTCCAAATAAGCTATAGAGCCCCTACACCTTTTATCATAGTAAATAACAGGTTTTCCATGACTTGGAGCTTCTGCAAGCCTTACATTTCTTGGAATTAGAGTTGTATATACACTTCCTTTAAAATATTTTTTGACTTCTTCAACTACTTGTATTGATAGATTAGCTCTCCCATCAAACATACTTAAAACAACACCCTGAATCTCTATGTCTGCATTTAATCTTGATTTTACCAATTTTATAGTCTCCATCAATTGACTAACTCCCTCTAAAGCATAATATTCACATTGTATAGGAATTAAGACACTATCTACAGCAGTTAGACAATTTATTGTAAGCATCCCAAGTGAGGGTGGACAATCTAAAAATATATAATCATATTCATCTGCTACTGCTTTTATGGAATTTCTTAAAATATACTCTCTATTACTTTTAGAAGTAAGTTCTATTTCTGCACCTGATAACTCAGTAGCTGATGGAACTAAATCGATATTTTCAAACTCAGTATTTATTATTGCTTCTTTAATATGTAACCCATCTAGCATAATTTCATAGATTGTATTTTCTACTTCATTTTTATTAATACCATATCCACTAGTTGTATTTCCTTGAGGGTCCAAATCTAATACTAATATTTTCTTTCCTAAGATTCCTAAACTAGCACTTAAATTTACATTTGTTGTAGTTTTTCCGACTCCACCCTTTTGATTGAATACAGCTATAACTTTGCCCATGATGTTCCCCCCCTTTAAGAATTAAATTAATTTTAAATGTTGACTAGGTGATTTTATAATTACAAATAATGTCTATAAATCAATTTATATTACAAGGCTTATATTACAAAAAAAGATTACTGGTAAGCAGTAATCTCTATTTTTTAGGGATTTTTACAACGACTTCCATGTAATCTCCCTTATCTATTTCATTATACTTAGCATCAATTCCTGTATTTGATATAGCATCAAAGGCCTGCTTTATAGTATTTATGTAAATTCTTATACTCATAGCACCCTTTATATTCTGTTTTTTATCAGGCTCTTCTTGAATTTTGGTTTCTTCTAATATCTCTTGTATCAATTTCTCTGTTTTTTTAACAGTTAATTCATTCTTTATAACTTTATCTAGTACATTTTGCATTAAATCTTCACTTGGTAGTTTAAGGAATGCTCTAGCATGTCTCTCTGTTAAGTTATTCTCTATCAGCTTCATTTTTATGTTGTTTGGAAGCTTTAATATTCTAAGCTTGTTTGCTACAGTAGATTGATTTTTGCCCAATTTCTCTGCTAGTTGCTGTTGAGTAAAAGCATGTTCTTTTATTAAGTTTTCATAACCAATTGCTTCTTCAATGAAATTTAAGTCTTCTCGTTGCAAATTTTCTAATAACGCTAGAACAGCAGAAGATTCATCGTTCATATTATTTATAATTGCTGGTACAGTTTTAAGTTCTGCCAATTTAGCTGCTCTTAATCTTCTTTCTCCAGCAATTAGTTCATATTTACCATCTTTTGCTCTAACTGTTATAGGTTGAATTATACCATATACCTTTATAGAATTACTCAATTCCTCCAATGAAACTTGTGAAAATATTTTTCTTGGTTGGTATGGATTTGGAACTACATCTTCTATAGGTATCTCCATAACTCTTTTATCTTCCATAACATACCTCTCTTATTTTAGATATAAATATTTTTGTTCTCTATATGTACATACAAATTTATTTCTGCATCCACTTTAATAATTCCTTTATTTTTGTTTTGTTTAAGATAAGCTTAATTATTTCCTGAGAAATAATTAAGCTTACCTATAATAATCTTTTAACTATATAATAGGATTCTTAGCTGGTTTCCCAGCCTTTCTAGGATACTTAACTGGTGTTTCTTTTATTTTTTTAAAAACTAATATATTATGATTTAAATCTATTTCTGGCAATTCCACATCTATTTTTTCAACAAATTCTAGCCCCAAAATATCAATAGCTTTTTGTGATTCTTCTAGTTCTAAATTAGCATTTGGTCCCTTTAGACAAATGAAATATCCTCCAACCTTTACAAATGGTACACAAAATTCCATAAGAATTGGTAATCCAGCTACAGCTCTCGCTGTAGCAATATCATATTTTTCTCTATACTTTTCATCTTTACCAAAATCCTCAGCTCTTCCATGTATAAATTTAATATTAGCTAGCTCTAGTTCTCTACTAACTTCCTCTAAGAAGTTTATTCTTTTATTTAAAGAATCTAATAAGGTAAGCTCTAAATCATCTAAGCATATTTTTAATGGTAGACCAGGAAACCCAGCACCTGTACCAACATCTATTATAGACATACCATTTTTTATATATCCATTTTTTACAGCTGAAATAGAATCTAAAAAATGCTTCACATATACCTCTTTTTCATCTTCTATGCCAGTAAGATTCATTTTTTGGTTCCAATCAACTAGTATTTCTCTATATTTTTTAAATTTTTCTAGCATACTCTCATTAATAATTATGTTAAAACCTTCAATCCCATTTTTCAGAAGTTCTATGTTAGTCACCTTTGCCACCTCTAGTTCTTCTGACTTGTTCTAGATATATAAGCAAAACAGATATATCAGCTGGAGAAACTCCAGATATACGAGAAGCTTGTCCTATTGAAATAGGTTTTATATCATCCAACTTCTGTCTTGCTTCTAATCGAAGTCCTTCTATAGATGCATAATTTATTTTCTCATCTAACTTTTTATTTTCAAGTTTCTTAAATTGATCTATTTGTTTTAATTGTTTTTCTATATAACCTTCATATTTAGTTATTATTACACATTGTTCTTTGACTTCCCTTGAAACATCTTCGCCAGCGCCTTTTCCTAATTCTTCAAGTAATTCATAAGTAACCTCTGGTCTCTTTAAAAACTCGTATAACGAAATTCCAACCTTTATTGGTGCCGCTCCTTTTGCTTCCAATAGGCTATTTACTTCTTTTGGTGTAACTCTTTCATTTTTTAATCTTTCAAATTCTTTCTCTACAGCAGTCTTTTTATTTATGAATCTTTCATATCTATCTTTTTTAACTAATCCTATATCATAACCTTTTTGAGTTAGTCTCATATCTGCATTATCTTGTCTCAAATACAATCTGTATTCTGCTCTTGATGTCATCATTCTATAAGGCTCATTAGTCCCTTTAGTCACAAGGTCATCCAATAAAACACCTATATATGCCTCTGAACGGTCTAATACAAAAGGTTCTTTTCCTTCTATCTTTCTAACTGCATTTATGCCAGCCATAAGCCCTTGAGCTGCGGCCTCCTCATATCCAGAAGTCCCATTAAATTGTCCAGCACTAAATAAGTTCTCAACTCCCTTTATTTCCAAACTTATTTTTAGTTGTGTTGGGTCAACACAATCATATTCAATGGCATATGCAGGTCTCATTATCTTACAGTTTTCAAGTCCTTTTATCGTCTTGTACATATCTAATTGCACTTCAAAAGGCAAACTAGTTGAGATTCCTTGGATATACATCTCTTTAGTATTTAAACCTTCTGGTTCTATAAATAGTTGATGTGATGTTTTATCACTAAATCTCACCACTTTATCTTCTATAGAAGGACAATATCTTGGCCCAGTACTTTCTATTACTCCACTATACATAGCAGACCTTTTTAAATTTTCCAATATAACCCTCTGAGTTTCTTCAGTAGTTCTTGTTAAATAGCAAGGCTCTTGTTCTTTTTCTATATTTTCATTCATAAATGAGAAAGGAGTTACTTTTTCATCACCTTCCTGTAAAGACATCACAGAAAAGTCTATACTATCTCTATGAACTCTAGCTGGAGTTCCTGTCTTAAATCTTCTCATTCTCAGACCCAATTCAACTAAACTATCTGTAAGGTATTTTGCATATCCTAATGCATTAGGTCCTTCATAAAATGCAACCTCACCCATATATATTTTTGAATTTAAATAAACTCCAGTAGCTAGTATTACAACTTTAGATTTAAATGAACATCCTAGCTTAGTCCCAACTCCTGTTACAACATTTCCTTCATGTAACATTTCCACAACTTCATCCATAGTTATATCAAGGTTTGGTTCATTTTCTAACGTCTTTTTCATTTCTTCATGATATTTAAATTTATCTGCTTGAGCTCTTAAAGAGTGCACTGCTGGTCCTTTGGCAGTGTTTAACATTCTACTTTGTATATATGTCTTGTCTATATTTAATCCCATTTGACCACCTAAGGCATCTATTTCCTTAACTAATTGACCTTTACCAGTTCCACCAATTGATGGATTACAAGGCATCAATGCTATAGAGTCTAAAGACATTGTTATTATCAAAGTTTTATATCCCATTCTTGCAGTAGCCAAGGCAGCTTCACATCCAGCATGTCCTGCCCCAACCACTATAACATCATATTTTCCTGCTTCAAACTTTATCATTTATAATTCCTTTCTTTTAAATTAATGTTTCATGAGAAACACTATAATTTTTTAACACCTATATAATCAAAAAATCAAATTTGTTTTACACCTTACTTACCTATACAGAAGTTATGGAATATATTATCTAATAAATCCTCTGTTACTGTATCTCCATTAATATAACCAAGATAATCCCATATATTTTTTAAGTCTACTTCTACAAAGTCAAATGGCATGCTTTGTTCTAAAGCAATTAAAGCATCTGTAGCAGATTTATATGCTTTATTAAGTGCATCTTTATGTCTAGAATTTGTTACTACTAAACTAGAGTTATTTTTAACACTACCTTTATATACCATAGACTCTATTTTATCTTGTAATTCTTCTATACCTTCTTGCTGTAAAGCTGATATTTTTATTATACTATTATTTTCTACATATTTAAGTATTTTTTCTTCTTCAATTTCCTGTTTTAAATCATTCTTATTTAATAGTACTATTGTTTGCTTATCTCTAAGATTTTCTAATATCTCTATATCTTCTTCTGATAGCTTTCTAGATGCGTCTAAAACCATTATAATCAAATCTGCACTAGTAAATGATTCTTTAGACTTTTCAACACCTATTTTTTCAACTATATCATCTGTATCTCTTATACCTGCTGTATCAACAATTTTTAAAGGTATTCCTTTTATATTTACAAACTCTTCTATAACATCTCTAGTAGTTCCTGGTATATCAGTAACTATGGCTCTATTCTCTCCTAAAATAGAGTTAAGTAATGAAGATTTACCTACATTTGGTTTCCCAACTATTACTGTTTTTAAACCTTCTCTAAGTATTTTTCCACTTTCAGCTGTATCATATAATTTTTTAATTTCCTTTTTAAGTTCATCAGTTTTTTCCTTAAGAGTCTGATATGTTATATGTTCAATATCTTCCTCAGGATAATCTATAGCAACTTCTACATGGGCTAATATCTCAGTAACTTTATCTCTTAGTTCCCTTATTCTTTTTGATAAAGAGCCTTCTAATTGGTTTTGAGCAACTTCATGAGCTATATCTGTTTTAGCCTTTATAACATCAATTACTGCCTCTGCCTGTGATAAATCTATTCTCCCATTTAAAAACGCTCTTTTAGTAAACTCTCCAGCTTCTGCTAACCTAATATCTTTTGATAATATTAATTCTAATATTTTCTTTACTGATATAAATCCACCATGACAATTGATTTCTATTACATCTTCTCCTGTATATGAATTTGGACCTTTCATATATGCCAATAAAACTTCATCAATTACATTTTCATCGTCTACTATATTTCCATATATTAATGTTCTCTTATTATATTCTTTAATACTCTTTCCTGACATAGACTTAAAGATTTCTTCTGCAACCTTTAAGGATTTTTCTCCACTTATTCTAAGTATTCCTATACCACCTTCTCCAGGTGCTGTAGCTATTGCTGCAATTGTATCATCTATAAACAAATTTATCACCTCTTAATTTATAATTTTTTACATATAGATTTACTTTTGGCTAATCACAATAATGTAATAATATTAAAAAATAAAACCCCCTAATGTTTAGGAGGTTGATTTTATCTTTTACACTCAATTACTAATCTTCTATATGGATCGGTACCTTCACTATATGTAATTACATATTTGTCATTTTGAAGAGCTGAATGTATTATTCTTCTCTCATACGGATTCATATAATCTAATTTTTTAGTTTTTCTTGTTTTCGCTACTTCTCTAGCAACTTTATTAGCATATCTTATTAAAGATTCTTCTCTTTTTGATCTATAGTTTTCTATATCTACAAGTACTCTTGTATGAGAATCCTTATTTATTTTATTAAGAGCTAATCCAGTTAAAAATTGAATAGAATCTAAAGTTTCCCCTCTTCTACCAATTAAACTTGCAGCTTCTTTGCCTTCAATATCAACCATGATTAAATTATCTTTTTGAGATACATTGACTTTGGCATCAACATTTGCATTTTTCAACATTACCTCTATAAAATTTTTAGCTACATCTAGTTCCCTCTCGATAACAAAAATTTCATAAGTACCATCTTTAGCACCTATAAGACCTAAAAACCCTTTGCTTGGATTTTCAAGTATTTCAACTTCTATATCCTCTGCTTTTAAATTTAACTCTGCTATAGCCTTACTTATAGCTTCTTCCTTGCTTTTACTTTTTATTAATTTTAGGCTTTTTCTCATTAACTTTTTCCTCCTTAGAGTTAGCAGCCAGTTTAGCTTTTAAAGGATTCATTATTAAGTAATATTGAGCTATTGAGAATAAGTTACTTACTGTCCAGTACAATGTAAGTCCTGCTGGGAATATAAATCCCCAATAGAAAGACATACCTGCCATTACATATGTCATTACTTTCATAGAGCCTTGTAATTGATCTTTTGGAGTCATTACTTTTTGCATTACATATGCACTTGCTCCTGAAAATACTGCTAGTACATAATCTGGTGCTGTTAAGCTTTTTATCCATAAAAACCCATTATCAGCTGCTAAAAATGCAGCTTGATTTGCAAAAACGCCATGAGCAACTGGCTCTCTCAAAACGCTAAATAATCCTATTAATATAGGAAACTGTATTAATAAAGGTAAACAACCAGATAGTGGATTAATTTTAGCCTCTCCATATAACTTAACAATTTCTTCATTTTGTTTTTCTGGCTTATTTTTATATTTTTCTTGTATCTCTTTTATACGAGGTTGTATATCTTGCATTGCCTTTGTTGACTTAGTCTGCTTAACTGTTAATGGTAATAAAATAATCTTTACAAGAATAGTAAAAAGTATTATAGAAATACCATAGTGGTTAACAAATTCAAATATTACCTTAAGAATCATTCCTAAGAAATTTCCTATTATATTCAATTTTTTTATACCTCCTAATAGTTACTCTCTTTTATTTTAGAGGATCGTAACCTCCTGGATGAAAAGGATGACATTTTAAAACTCTTCTTACTGTTAAATACATACCTTTTACAAATCCATATTTCTTAAATGCCTCTATTGAATATTGTGAGCAAGTTGGATAAAATCTACAGGTAGGTCCCTTTAAGGGAGATATATATTTTTGATAAAATCTCACTAAATAAATACATAAATTCGATAAATGCTTACTTATTTCCTTTAATATATAAATTATTTTATTCAAAGTTATGAACCTCCATATTTATAGCATACAATTTAAATAGAAATATCCGTTCTTTTAACTAAGTTTTTTATAGACTTGTCTATGTCTTTAAAAGTAGCATCTTTACTAGATACTCTTGCTATAAATACTATATCATATCCAGGCTTAATTTTTTCATCAATATTTAATCTGTAGACTTCTTTTATTAGTCTTCTTACTCTATTTCTAGTGATGGCTTTTCCTACTTTCTTCGAAACAGAAATACCCACTCTACTATAATCTGATTTATTTTTAAGTATATATATTACTAAATATTTGTTTGCAAAAGATTTGCCGTGTTTATATACTTTTCTAAAATCAGAGTCCTTTTTTAACCCTTTAGTCCTATTAAAGTCCATAGTTAACCTCCATAAACACAGCTATGAATTGTAATTATTTACACAAAAAGGCCACCTTTGCAGCGGCCCTTTTGTAATTAATGAGTTAATCTATTTCTTCCTTTAGCTCTTCTTCTCTTTAACACGTTTCTTCCGTTAGACGTCTTCATTCTTTTTCTGAAACCATGTTCTTTACTTCTTTGTCTCTTTTTTGGTTGATAAGTTCTTTTACTCATTATTTTGCACCGCCTTTCAGATTTCATTTTCCGTTTATAAAAATAATAACTTTACCCTCAAAGTAAACATAACACATATAATTATAAATACTTTTACCACTGTTGTCAACGAGTTTTTGGGACGCTTCTATCACAAAATCTACCATATATATATTATGTATTTTTTTTATTGAAAATACTAGTAAAAATCTATTTAATTTTATTCTAAATTATTTTTTTCAATTATATACACAAATAAAGTAATTTTAACATGTTTATATTTTTATCAACAATTAGTTAATATTGTGGATAAATTAGTTACAAATCATTGAAGTTTGACATATATTTTGATATTATAAATATACTTGTTGATAATGTGCATAAATGTTATCAACTTATTAAAAATTATTCACAGCTTGTGGATACTTTTGTGTATAACTTTTAAGATTACTGACAATACTCTAGTTATAATCACCATTTATTGTATGTTTATGTTATTTATAACTTTATCTACATATTGTTTATATCTTTTCATATTTTTTTAATAATTTATACTATTATTAATTTATCAACACCATTATCCATAAATTTAGTTATTCTGTAAAATTTATATATGTTTTTGCTTTTCTGTTAATAACTTTGTGGAAAATATTAATTATTCTGTTCGGAGGTTTATATTATGGATATAGTTTCTTTATGGGACAAAACCCTACAATTAATAAAAGGTGACTTAACTTCAGTAAGTTTTAATACCTTTTTTAAAAACATCGTACCATTAAAAATACATCTTAATGACTTAATACTGTTGGCTCCTAGTGATTTTAATAAAGATATCTTAGAAAACAGATATCTGCATTTAATTGAAGATGCCATAAATCAACTGTCATTAAAAAAATATAATATTAAATTTGTATTGAGCGAAAAAGAGGTTGCTGACCTAAATTCTGATAGTACAGATTTAAATTATAGAGTACTTTACCCTAACCTAAATCCAAAATACACATTTGATACGTTCGTTATTGGTAATAGCAATAGATTTGCTCATGCTGCATGTGTTGCGGTCGCTGAATCTCCTGCTAAGGCTTACAATCCACTTTTTTTGTATGGAGGAGTTGGGCTAGGTAAAACCCACTTGATGCACGCTATAGGGCATCACATTGTTAGTCAAAAAAAAGACTCAAAAGTTGTTTATGTTTCTTCAGAAAAATTTACTAATGAACTTATAAACTCTATAAAAGATGATAAAAACGAAGAATTTAGAAATAAGTACAGAAATGTAGATGTATTATTAATTGATGATATTCAATTTATAGCGGGAAAAGAAAGAACTCAAGAGGAGTTCTTCCATACGTTTAATACTCTTCATGAGGCAAATAAACAAATAATTATATCTAGTGATAGACCACCAAAAGATATACCTACACTAGAAGATAGACTAAGATCGAGATTTGAAATGGGACTTATAACTGATATTCAAGCACCAGACTTTGAAACGAGAATTGCTATACTTAGAAAAAAAGCTCAATTGGAACGCATCGAAGTACCAAATGAAGTTATGTCATATATAGCAAAAAATATTAAGTCAAACATAAGAGAACTAGAAGGTGCCTTAACTAGAGTAGTTGCCTATTCTTCTCTTAGTAATAGAGTGATATCTTTTGATCTTGCTACAGAAGCTTTGAAAGATATTATAACTACATCTAAAAATGAAGAAATAAATGTTCTTAGAATAAAAGAAAAAGTATCTTCTGTATTTAGTATAAAAATGGAAGATTTTAATTCTAAAAAAAGAACACGCTCAATAGCTTATCCTAGACAAATAGCTATGTATTTAACGCGCGAACTTACTGATTTATCCCTTCCTAAAATAGGAGAAGAGTTTGGGGGTAGAGACCACACAACAGTAATTCATGCTCATGATAAGGTATCTAAAGATATAGCAGAAAGCGAAGAAATTAAAACTAAAATAGAGAAAATCATATCAGATTTAAAGGGATAATTTATACACAATTGTCTGTTTATATCTATTGGATAACTTGTTAATATTTTTTTTGAATAAAAATTATTAACAAATAATTAAGTCTCTAATAACAAAGATATTAACATTTTATACACATGTTGATATCTTTGTATTTATAACGTTATAAGTACTTATTAACATTATCAACAACACCTACTACTATTACTACTATGATTTTAACTTATTTTTTTATATAAAAGACCAAAGGAGGTTATCCACATTGAAAATAATTTGTAACCAAAAAATCCTAGCAAATAGAATTGGGATTGCTCAAAAAGCTATTAATGGAAAAACAACTATAGAACTATTAAAGGGTATACTTATATCTACAGAAGAAGGTCAATTAAAACTTACTGGATATGATGCTGAGATAGGAATAGAAACGTATGTACAAGCAGAGATTATAGAAAAAGGTGATGTTGTTGTAGATGCAAGATTATTTGGAGATATAATTAGAAAATTACCAGATTCGTTTGTTGAGATAGAAACAGATTCAGAAAATAATATTTACATAAATTGTGTAAATTCAAGATTCAAGATTAAAGGATATGCAGCTAAAGAATTTCCTAAGCTACCAGAATTAAACGAAGAAGATTTATATAGCATACCTCAAGAAATTCTAAAAAATATGATTAAACAAACCGTATTTGCTATTTCACAGGACCAAACAAAACCTATTTTAATGGGAGAACTTTTAGAAATTGTGGATAGAAATTTGAATTTAGTCGCTATTGATGGATATAGATTGGCTGTAAAAAGTTGTTCAGTGGATAGTTTAACTGAAAATATAAAAGTTATAATTCCAGGAAAGACACTTATAGATGTAAATAGCTTACTTTCTGGAGAAGATAATGTTAAGGTTGGATTTAATGAAAAAAATGCTATTTTTATAATTAATGATACAAAAATTATTACGAGATTGCTTGAAGGAGATTTTATCGATTATAAAAAATTATTACCAAGAGAGCACAATAGTAGAGTTAAATTAAATACTAAAGAACTTTTAAATAGTATAGAAAGGGCATCTTTATTATCTCAATCAGAAAAAAATAATCTTATAAAATTATCTATAAGAGATAAAGTAATGGCAATTACCTCTAATACAGAAAAAGGAAATGTATATGAAGAAGTTGAAATAGATTTAGATGGAGATTATTTAGATATAGCTTTCAATTCTAGATACTTTATTGAAGGTTTAAAAAATATAGATAATGAAGAAATATTTATAGAATTTACTACAAATGTAAATCCTTGTATAATTAAACCAACAGATGATGTTAATTATATTTACTTACTACTTCCAGTAAGAATATCATCAAATATATAGCAGACATGAAGGAGTTGTCTTTTGTAGAAAAATTTTTCTAATATTAGACAACTCCTTTTATAAGCACATTTATGGTATAATATACTTTTAGTGTATCAATAGGGGTTTACCTAAAATAGTGACAAGGAGGAACTATTATGACTGAAATAACTATAGAATCAGAATATATAAAGTTGGACCAATTTCTCAAATTAGCAGAGATTGCATCAACAGGAGGCCATGCAAAATTTTTAATTCAAGAAGGTTTAGTGACAGTAAATGATGAAATAGAATTAAGAAGAGGAAAAAAGATAAAATCAGGAGATATAGTTGAAATAGAAGGAACTAAAATAAAAGTATTGTAAAAAAGGAGAACTTTTTGTGAAACTTAAAAGTTTGCAACTTGTTAATTTTAGAAATTATGAAAAGTTGCATCTGGAATTTAATGGAAAAGTAAATCTTCTTGTTGGGAAAAATGGTCAAGGAAAGACAAATATAGTAGAATCTATTTATATGCTCTCTTTTGGTAAATCATTCAGAACCAACAAAGATAAAGAAATGGTTAGATTTAATAGTGAAAATTTATATATTGGAGGAAGTTTTTCAAAATATAATAAATATAGTCTAATAGAGCTAATTATTGGAAAAGATAAAAAGGGGATACGAATAAATAAAGTCCCTTTACAAAAAATACAGGAATTACTTGGCAACTTAAATGTTGTCATATTCTCTCCTGAAGATTTGAGACTGGTTAAAGAAGGACCTAAAGAGAGAAGGACATTTATAGATAAAGAGATTAGTCAGATTATGCCTAAATATTATAAATATCTTACCAATTATAATAAAACACTTTCTCAAAGAAGCAGAGTGCTTAAAAGCATGCATGTTGATGAGGCTTTATTAGATGTATATGATGATACATTAGCAAAGTATGGAAGTTATATTTATATTTTACGTAGAGATTTTGTAAAAAAGATAGCTAATATATCTGAAAATATGCATATGAATTTGACTAATGGAATTGAGAAATTGTCAATTAGATATAAGAATCAAATAAATATAACTGATGAAGATACTATAGAGACAGTATATAATAAATTTTTAGCCAAGTTGTCATCGAATAGACCTAATGATATAGAATCTAAGACTACCAGATATGGTATACACAAAGATGACTTAAATATATTCATAAATGATTTAGATGCAAGACTTTTTGGTTCACAAGGTCAACAAAGAACAGCTTCAATATCATTAAAGCTATCAGAAATAGAATTAATAAAAAATGAAGTTGAAGAATATCCAATATTAATTTTAGATGATGTTTTTAGTGAGTTAGATGAAGCACGACAAAAACTTTTAGTAAACAATTTAAGCAATGTTCAAATGTTTATAACAAGTGCTGAGGTTTCACATAAAAAAATATTTGATGAAAAGGATGTTACAATATTTAATATTGAAAATGGCGATGTTATTAGCATAGAGAATGGAGGAAATTAAATGAAACAAGAATACGGTGCAAGTCAGATACAAGTATTAGAGGGATTAGAAGCCGTTAGAAAAAGACCAGGTATGTATATTGGTAGTACAAGCCCTAGAGGTTTACATCACTTAGTTTATGAAGTTGTAGATAATAGTATAGATGAGGCTTTGCAAGGATATTGTTCAGACATATATGTATCTATCAATGAAGATGGCAGTGTTTTAGTAAAGGATAATGGAAGAGGTATACCTGTTGAAATACATCCTAAGACTGGTAAATCAACTTTAGAAACAGTATTAACTAATCTTCATGCAGGAGGAAAGTTTGGAGGCGGAGGATACAAAGTATCTGGAGGTCTTCATGGTGTTGGTGTTTCTGTAGTTAATGCACTGTCAAAATGGATGCTAGCAGAGGTTTATTTAAATGGAAAAGTATACAAGCAGACATATGAAAAGGGATTACCAACATCTAAACTTGAAGTAGTTGGAGAATCACAAGATAAAGGAACAATGATTCAGTTCATGCCAGATGAGACAATATTTGATGAAATAGAATTTAAATATGAAACATTGGAGTATAGACTTAGAGAACTTTCTTTTTTGAATAAAGGTATAAAAATAGTATTTGAAGACAAAAGAGAAGGTCAAGAGAAAAGAAAAGAATTTCACTATACAGGTGGCTTGGTGGAATATATTAAGTATTTAAATAAATCTAGAACTGGTATACATGATGACATAGTTTATATAGATAAAAAGGTCGATGATTGTTTTGTCGAATTAGCTATGCAATATACAGATGGTTATACAGAGAACATATATTCCTTTGCAAATAATATAAATACACATGAAGGTGGTTCTCATTTAAGTGGATTTAAAGCTGCTCTTACTAAAACGGTAAATGATTATGCTAAGAGAAATAAATTTTTAAAAGAAAATGATGTTAACTTACTTGGTGAAGATATAAGAGAAGGTCTTACAGCAGTGGTATCAGTTAAATTACCAGAGCCTCAATTTGAAGGTCAAACTAAAACAAAACTAGGTAATAGTTTTATGAGAGGTTTAGTTGATAGTGTAACAGTTGATGAACTTGGGTCCTTCCTAGAAGAAAACCCAGCAACAGCTAGAATAATAGTTGATAAAGCTTTAAGAGCACAAAGAGCTAGAGAAGCTGCAAAAAAAGCAAGAGAGTTAACAAGAAGAAAAAGTGTACTAGAAAGTACATCCTTACCTGGAAAACTTGCAGATTGTGCAGAAAAGGACCCTGCCAAAAGTGAAATATTCTTAGTCGAAGGGGATTCAGCAGGAGGTTCAGCTAAACAAGGTAGAGATAGAAATAGCCAAGCTATACTTCCATTAAGAGGGAAGATACTTAATGTTGAAAAATCAAGACTAGATAGAATATTATCTTCAGATGAAATAAAAAATATGATAACAGCTTATGGTTGTGGTATTGGAGAAGATTTTGATATAGATAAAGCTAGATACCATAAAATTATAATTATGACCGATGCCGATGTAGATGGAGCTCATATAAGAACTTTATTATTAACATTCTTCTTTAGATATATGAGACCTCTTATAGATGAAGGTTATGTTTATGCAGCACAACCGCCTTTATATAAAGTAACAAAGCAAAAAAAGGAACATTATGTTTATTCAGATAAAGAACTAAATATCTTATTAGATGAAATTGGAAGAAATGGTGCGGAGCTTCAAAGATACAAAGGTCTTGGAGAGATGAATGCAGAGCAATTATGGGATACAACTATGAATCCTGATACAAGAACATTGTTACAAGTAACAGTAGAGGATGCGGCAATAGCAGATGAAGTATTTTCAATGCTTATGGGTGATAAGGTTGCTCCAAGAAAAGAATTTATAGAAGAAAATGCAAGATTTGTTAGAAACTTAGATATATAGAGAGAGGGGATTAGTATACATGGAAGAAAAAAACAAAATACTCCCTATTGAAATAGCGGAAGAAATGAAAAAATCATATATTGATTATTCTATGAGTGTTATAGCTGGACGTGCTCTTCCTGATGTTAGAGATGGTTTAAAACCAGTTCATAGAAGAATATTGTACTCAATGAGTGAATTAAATTTAACTCCAGATAAGCCTTACAGAAAATCAGCCCGTATTGTTGGGGACGTTTTAGGTAAGTACCATCCTCATGGAGATACTGCTGTTTATTATGCAATGGTAAGAATGGCTCAAGATTTTTCAACTAGAGCACTTTTAGTAGATGGTCATGGTAACTTTGGTTCTGTTGATGGAGATTCACCAGCAGCTATGCGTTATACAGAAGCCAAAATGAGTAAATTATCATTAGAGTTATTAAGAGATATAGAAAAAGAAACTGTAGACTTTAAACCAAACTTTGATGAGTCATTAAAAGAGCCTTCAGTATTACCAGCAAGATATCCTAATTTATTAGTGAATGGTTCTAATGGTATAGCTGTTGGTATGGCAACTTCAATACCTCCACATAATTTAGCTGAGGTAATTGATGCAACGATATATTTAATTGATAATCCAGAGTGTAGTGTAGATGATTTAATAAAATTTGTGCAAGGTCCAGATTTTCCTACAGCTGCGATTATAATGGGAAAAGAGAGTATAGCAGAAGCATACAGAACTGGGAGAGGTAAAGTTAAAGTTAGGTCTAGAGCTTTTATAGAAGAGCTTCCAAAGGGAAAACAACAAATAATAGTTACAGAGATACCTTATCAAGTAAATAAAGCTAAATTAGTTGAGAGAATAGCTGAGTTAGTTAAAGAAAAAAGAATAGAAGGTATATCAGATTTAAGAGATGAAAGTAATAGAAATGGTATGAGAATTGTTATAGAATTAAAGAGAGATGCTAATGCTAATATAGTATTAAATAATCTGTATAAACATTCTCAAATGGAAGATACTTTTAGTATAATAATGCTTGCACTTGTAGATGGACAACCAAGAGTTTTAAATCTTAAGCAAATATTATATCATTATATTAAACATCAAGAAGATGTTGTTACAAGAAGAACTAAATTTGAATTAAATAAAGCTGAGGCAAGAGCACATATTTTAGAAGGATTAAAAATTGCTTTAGATAATATAGATGCAGTTATAAGCTTGATAAGAGCTTCAAAAACAGGTCAAGAGGCTAAACAAGGTTTAATAGATAAATTTAATTTAACTGAGATTCAAGCACAAGCTATATTAGATATGAGACTTCAAAGACTTACAGGTCTAGAAAGAGATAAGATAGAAGCTGAATATGAAGAGTTAATTAAGAAGATAAATAGATTAAAAGAAATTTTAGCTGATGAAAGATTACTTTTAAATGTAATAAAAGACGAAATTACAATAATAAAAGAGAACTATGCTGATGAGAGAAGAACTGAGATAAGACATGCTGAAGGCGAAATAGATATGAGAGACCTTATAAGCGATGAAGAAATAGCAATAACTCTTACTCACTTTGGTTATATAAAGAGACTTCCATCGGACACTTACAAGAGTCAAAAAAGAGGTGGAAGAGGTATTTCAGCACTTACAACTAGGGAAGAAGATTTTGTAAGACACTTAATAACTACAACTACTCATAGTAGACTGTTATTCTTTACAAATAAAGGTAGAGTATTTAAACTAAATGCATATGAAATACCTGAAGGTAAAAGACAAGCTAAAGGTACTGCTATAGTGAATTTACTTCAATTATCAGCAGATGAAAAAATTGCTACATTGATACCTATAGATGGAAATGATGAAAATGAATATTTACTACTTACAACAAAAAAAGGTATTGTTAAAAAGACTAAGAGAGAAGAGTTTAGAAATATAAATAAATCTGGTCTTATTGCTATAGGTTTAAGAGATGATGATGAACTTATTGGAGTAGAACTTACAGATGGAAAACAAGAAGTACTTTTAGTCACTAAAGATGGTATGTCTATAAGATTTGATGAAAATGATATAAGATATATGGGTAGAACAGCAATGGGTGTAAAAGGTATAACTTTAAGTAAAGACGATTTTGTTGTGTCTATGAACCTTTGTAGTAAAGGTACAGATGTATTAGTTGTAAGTAAAAATGGCTTTGGAAAAAGAACAAATATAGAAGAATACAGAAGCCAAATAAGAGCTGGTAAAGGAATTAAAACTTATAATATATCTGAAAAGACTGGCACAATTGTAGGTGCAGATATGGTTAATGAAGATGATGAGATAATGATTATAAATTCTGATGGAGTTCTTATTAGAATAAGAGTTAATGAGATATCACTATTTGGAAGGGTTACAAGTGGTGTTAAATTAATGAAAACTAATGACGAGGTCAATGTAGTTTCGATTGCCAAAATAAATATTGAAGAAGAATAGGATAAATATCCTATTCTTTTTGTATAATGTACTTAGATAAAAATTTAAAATTGAAAGGAGTAATTGTTATGTGTAATAAAAAAAGTTGTAAAAAAGGTGGATTTTTATTAATAGGAGCTATTTTAGGTTTTGTATTTGGTCTGTTTTTTGCACCAAAAAAAGGTTCTGAATTAAGAAAAGAAACAAAAGAGAAGTTTAATGATGTGAAAGAAAATCCAAAAGAAGTTCTACATGAAACATTTAATGATGTCAAAGAGAGAATAATAAATTTAGTAGATGATGATAATAATGAAGAAGATATAAAGATTTCTGAAGAAGACATAGTAATAAGTAAAAGCTTTGATGAGGAGGGAGATGTTAACTAATGAATGCATGGGGGTGGCAGATTGGAGCAGTGTTAGTAGGTAGTTCTGCTCTTATAGTAGCAATTTATTTAGCAAAAACTCTAAATAGTCTAAATAAGGTTGTTGAAAAGGCTTATAAAATTGTAGATTATAATGAGAGACACATACAGGATATTGTTGAGAATGCGTCATCAATATCAAAGGGAATAGATGATATAGTTTATGTAATTAACAAAATAATGAGTATAGGAAATATATTTAAAATTATTAAGAGGAAATAGGAGGTTTTTACATGTCTATGAATATAGATTCAAATTTAGATTCTCAAAATAAATTTTGGAATGTTTGTCTTGATGGAGAACTTGATGTTTCTACAGCAGATAAACTAAAGGAACATTTGCATAACTTGATAGAAAAAAATATGTTAGATGTAAAAATTAATCTTAAAGATTTAGATTATATAGATTCAACAGGTTTAGGAGCTATGATAGGTGTATTAAAAAAATTAAAAATAAACGAAAAAGAGATATACATAGTAAATCCTAAGAGTAATGTCAGAAAGATTTTTACTATAACAGGTCTAGATAAAATATTTAAAGTGGAGGGATAGACTTTGGCTTGTGAGACTATAAAGATGGAAATTACTACAAATCCGGATTATGTTAGTATAATAAGATTAACAGCGTCTGGAATTGCTAATAAAATGGGATTTCCAATAGATGATATAGAAGATATAAAGGTAGCAGTATCAGAAGCGTGTACAAACGCAATAAAGCACAGTAAAGATGATGTGTTCAATATAGTATTTAATATCTTAGACAATGCAATTAATATAGAAATTCAGGATAATGGAAAAGGATACGATGTTAGCTCAATAAGTACACCAGATTTAGAGAATCCAAAAGAGAGTGGTCTTGGACTATTTATAATTAGAACTTTAATGGATGATGTAGATATTGAATCGGAACACAATCAAGGAACAAAAATAAAAATGACTAAATATTTAGGAGTTGATATTTAATGAAAAATGTAGCTAATGCTACACATTACCTAAATATGGATACAAAAGAGCTATTTAATTTATATAATAAAAATAAAAATGTAGATATTAGGAATATTCTTATTGAAAGGCATCTGTATTTAGCAAGATTGTTAGCTAAGAAGTATATAAATAAGGGTGTTGATTTTGAAGATATATATCAAGTTGCTTCATTAGCGTTAATTTATGCTATTGATAGATATGATGTTGAAAAAGGATTTGAATTCTCCAGTTTCGCGACACCAACTATAGTAGGAGAAATAAAAAAATATTTTAGAGATAAAGTATGGACACTTAGAGTACCAAGAAGAATACAGGAACTAAGTAAAAAGATAAGTGATGCAAAGATTAAATTGGAGCAAGAAAATAAAAAGCATCCGAAAGTAAAAGATATAGCTGATTATATAGGAGTTAGTGAAGAAGATGTTCTAGAGGCTATGGAAGCTTCTTACGGGTATCAACCTATGTCTTTAGATTCATCAAGTAATGATGATTCAGAAGATAAAGATATAACTCTTATTGACAAGATAGGAAAAGAAGAAGGTAATTTTGGAAGTATAGAGTATGAAGATTTTATTAATAAGTTTATTAAAACTTTGAATGAATTGGAAGTAAAAATATTTAAAGATAGATTTTTCTTTGATAAAACACAATCTAGTATAGCTAAGGAATTAGAGATATCTCAGATGACTGTTTCTAGACTGGAGAAAAAAGTAGTAGAAAAGCTAAAAAAAGAATATGAAAAGAATTTATAAAAAAATATAAAAAAAGTATTGACCTACTGTTTTAAAGGTGGTATAGTATTACTTGTCCTTGAAAAAAGGAAAAAGAAATAAATACGAACATTGAAAATTAAACAGTAGGTTAATTTATATTAAGAAACAAACCATAAAGCCAGATATTTTGATAACAATAGTATCTGAGCCTGATAAACTTTTATTTGAGAGTTTGAT
>NZ_JAGWCW010000017.1:0-91036 GCF_020657835.1 Clostridioides sp. ZZV14-6387 | reverse complement strand
CGAACACAGAAGTTAAGCTCTCTAGCGCTGATGGTACTTGGTGGGAAACTGCCTGGGAGAGTAGGACGTAGCCACGTTAATATTCCAAGGTAGCTCAACGGTGGAGCAACCGGCTGTTAACCGGTAGGCTGTGGGTTCGAGCCCCACCCTTGGAGCCAAAAAAGCCGAAGTGGCGGAACTGGCAGACGCACAGGACTTAAAATCCTGCGGGACTTACCTCTCGTACCGGTTCGATTCCGGTCTTCGGCACTTATAAACAATATCGCGGAGTGGAGCAGTTGGCAGCTCGTCGGGCTCATAACCCGAAGGTCGTAGGTTCGAGTCCTGCCTCCGCAACCATTAAAAATCAAAACGGCTCGTTGGTCAAGAGGTTAAGACACCGCCCTTTCACGGCGGTAACAGGGGTTCAATTCCCCTACGAGTCACCAATTAAATATGCGGGTGTAGCTCAATGGTAGAGTTCTGGCCTTCCAAGCCAGCTGTGAGGGTTCGATCCCCTTCACCCGCTCCAAAAATGGGACCATAGCTCAGCTGGGAGAGCACCTGCCTTACAAGCAGGGGGTCACAGGTTCGAGCCCTGTTGGTCCCACCATTTGCGGCCTGGTAGTTCAGTTGGTTAGAATGCCAGCCTGTCACGCTGGAGGTCGAGGGTTCGAACCCCTTCCAGGTCGCCAAACTAAATAAGCGGGAATAGTTCAGTGGTAGAGCGCAACCTTGCCAAGGTTGAAGTCGCGAGTTCGAATCTCGTTTCCCGCTCCATAATAACTTGGGTGCATAGCTCAGCTGGATAGAGCAACGCCCTTCTAAGGCGTGTGTCCGGGGTTCGAATCCCTGTGCGCTCATTAAGAAAAGTTTACTATATTTTATAGTAAACTTTTATATTGTTTAAAAAGACACAGGATACATGTATATTACCTGTGTCTTTTTCTTTACAAACTTTAAACCTTGTAAGAGTTACAGTATATTCATTAATATTGTAAACATATAAATGCTAATGTATAATAGTTTACAAGACGTTTATAAAAGTTCTAGTTAGAAAGAATCACTAACTATAGGATAAAGTCTATATACATTATATTGTATACTTTATAGTATTAATATATTAGAATGATTAATTAATTTATAGATTAATTGTACTTATATAATGAATTATGAAAAATTAAGTATTATAGAGAATTGACAATGTAATGTAACATTTATAGGTTATACTAAATGAATTATAATAGTATAGGTAATAGATGCATAAGTCTGAGAATATGTGTGTTATTTTACCTATAGAAAATAATTTCTAATAGTATTTGTAGTAGTATATTAAAATAAATTTATCTAGACTAGTTATAAAGCAGATTATTATTTTAAGGCAAGAATTACATTAATAAGTTAATAAGATAATATTTATGATATATAATGTTTCAGTTATATAATTAATGAGCAGATTATAAAATTTATTTTAGTAAATATATATTAATTAATGATATATTAAATAGGTTCTATAGCATAAAACTGTGTTAAGGCGCGAGTACTATTTTGTATTCGCGCCTTGATGGTTTGAATTATTTGACCTAAAACTAACTTTAATAAAAATATACATTTATTGAATCAATATTTTTTATGTCTTTAGAGATTATTTAACAATCTCGAACCATAAAATTAGAATTATTTACACAAAAGTTAAATAGTTTGTATAGAGTTAGATTTATATAGTATAATACATAGTGTAAATAATTAAGAAGTTATCAAACAGGAGGATAAAACTGTGTTAGATATAAATTCTTTTTTAAATGGATTTTTTAATATAATATTAAGAATGAGTATATATGATTTAATTGACATATCTATAGTAGCGTATATTTTTTACAAAATATTTATGTTTATAAAAGATACAAGAGCAGAACAAGTATTTAAAGGGATAATATTTCTTTTACTAGCAACTCAACTTAGTAACACTTTTAAACTGCATACCGTTTATTGGATATCTCTTAAAGCTCTAGATTATGGAGTTATAGCTGCCCTTATAATTTTCCAGCCAGAATTTAGAGCAGGACTTGAGCATATAGGAAGAGCAAAATTTAATTTATTTGGAAAGAATGTAAATACATCAGAAGAGACTCTTAATAGAAATATAGAGGAAATTGTAGAGGCATTATATTCACTTTCTAGACAAAAGATAGGCGCTCTTATCATAATGGAAAGAGAAACTAGAATAAGTGACATAATAAATACAGGAACTATTATTGATGCTGAGATTTCTAGACAGCTATTAATAAATATATTTATACCAAATACACCACTACATGATGGAGCTGTTGTAATTAGAGATTCCAAAGTAAAGGCAGCTGCATGTTTTTTACCTCTGACAGAAAGTAAGGATTTAAGCAAAGATTTAGGTACTAGACATAGAGCGGGAATAGGTGTAAGTGAAGTATCTGACTGTATTACACTGATTGTGTCTGAAGAAACTGGAGGCGTTTCAATCGCTAAATCAGGTAAGTTATATAGAGATATCTCTAGAGAAAGAATGATGAATATATTACGTAGTAATCTAAAAACAAATACAGAAACAAGAAGTTTTTTCAAAGGTGGTATATTTAAATGATAAATAGACTGAAAAATAATACCAAAATAAAAATAATATCATTTTTAAGTGCAATTGCATTATGGATGTATGTTATGGCTGTAGTTGACCCTGAAGAAACTAAGGGGTTTGAGGATATACCTGTATCGATAAGTAACATGAGTGATTTAAAAGATAAAAATCTTGTTATATATCCAGACGAAAAATTAACAGCAGATGTATATATAAAAGGTAGTTTATCAAAGGTACAAAGTGTAAAAAAAGAGG
This sequence comes from Clostridioides sp. ZZV14-6387, assembly GCF_020657835.1. Lineage (NCBI taxonomy): Bacteria > Bacillati > Bacillota > Clostridia > Peptostreptococcales > Peptostreptococcaceae > Clostridioides > Clostridioides sp. ZZV14-6387. Next base: position 88,194 of record NZ_JAGWCW010000017.1, on the reverse strand, counting down.
ATATACATGTATATGGAACTATTGAAGACCCAATACAAGGACAGAAAGAAGTATATTTAAAAGCAAATATTCCTCAAGGTGTCACTATAGAATTTAAACATGATGTTTTAGTAGTGAATCTTGAAAAAAATATAAAAGAAAAAAGAGATATAAAGGTAGAAGTAAGTGGAAATTCAAAAAGAAATATAAACAAAATTGAACTTAGTAAGAATGTTGTCGATGTTTCGGGACCAAGAAGTCTGGTTAATGAAGTCAAAAGTGTAAGAGCTAACTTAGATGTTGGAAATCAAACAGAGGACTTTTCTAAAAAATTAGAATTAATTCCATTAAATAGTAGTGGAACAAAGGTTGAAGGTGTAACATTAAGCTCATCTTTTGTAACTGCACAAATAGAATTATTAAAAGAAAAGATGGTACCAATAAGAGTGAACTTGAAGGATGGTAAAGATAATGATGCACTGAAAAACTATAAATTAAGTGCAGAACAAGTTACAATAAAAGGAAAAAAAGAAAATATAGACAAAATAAATTATATTAAGACAAAACCTGTTGATTTAGCTGATTTAGCTGATGGAGGAGAAAAAGAAGTGAGTTTAGAGGTTCCAGAAGGTATAACTCTTGAAGACAGTTCTATAACAATAAAATTAAATGAAACAAAACAGTTAAGTGCAGAGTTTCTATACAATGTAGGGGATATTGAATTAAGAAATATACCAGCAAATATGGATAATCCAAGTATAATTTCTGATGTAAATATAAAAGTTGTAGTAGAATCGACAGAAGACTTAAGCAAGTTAAATAAAAAAGATATTTCATTGTTTATCGATTTATCGCAAGGACCTGAAGAAGATAGTAAATACAAAGTAAAATATGAAACAACATATCAATTTAAAAAAATAAATATAGAACCTAATATTGTTGAAGTGGAATGAACAAATATTTCGAATATTTAGTTGTTACAAGATGCGACAAAAAAACCTATAAAATTAAGTTTGTTAATTTTATGTTTTTGTTGCATCTTGTTTATTTTAGTTATATTATAAAATAAGGACAATGAGATATTTGTTAAATCTAAAAAGTACTAGAAATTATGAAAAAAGACTGATAAATAGATTTAAATAAATATTTTTGAATTAAATATTTCAATTATCCCTAGGAAAACGTTGCTGAACGAGTTATAATTTAATTGAGATATAAAAAGTTCTATTTCAAAAAATTCAAGATGAGGTGGAAATGCATGAAAAGCTTTGAAGAAGTAATTAAGTTTGCAAAAGAAAGAGGACCTAAAACTATATCAGTAGCATGTTGTCAAGACAAAGAAGTTTTAATGGCAGTTGAGATGGCTAGAAAAGAAAAAATAGCAGATGCTATTTTAGTAGGTGATATAGAAAAGACTAAAGAAATTGCAAAAAGCATAGACATGGATATCGAAAATTATGAACTGATAGATATAAAAGATTTAGCAGAAGCATCTCTAAAATCTGTTGAATTAGTTTCACAAGGAAAAGCCGACATGGTAATGAAAGGCTTAGTAGACACATCAATAATACTAAAAGCAGTTTTAAATAAAGAAGTAGGTCTTAGAACTGGAAATGTATTAAGTCATGTAGCAGTATTTGATGTAGAGGGATATGACAGATTATTTTTCATAACTGACGCAGCTATGAACTTAGCTCCTGATACAAATACTAAAAAGCAAATCATAGAAAATGCTTGCACAGTAGCACATTCATTAGATATAAACGAACCAAAAGTTGCTGCAATATGCGCAAAAGAAAAAGTAAATCCAAAAATGAAAGATACAGTTGAAGCTAAAGAACTAGAAGAAATGTATGAAAGAGGAGAAATCAAAGGTTGTATGGTTGGTGGACCTTTTGCAATTGATAATGCGGTGTCTTTAGAAGCAGCTAAACATAAAGGTATAAATCATCCTGTAGCAGGAAGAGCTGATATATTATTAGCTCCAGATATTGAAGGTGGTAACATATTATATAAAGCTTTAGTATTCTTCTCAAAATCAAAAAATGCAGGAGTTATAGTTGGAGCTAAAGCACCAATAATACTAACTTCTAGAGCAGATAGTGAAGAAACTAAACTTAACTCAATAGCTTTAGGTGTTTTAATGGCAGCAAAGGCTTAAATTTAAGGGGGAAATAGGCAAATGAGCAAAATATTTAAAATCTTAACAATAAATCCTGGATCGACATCAACTAAAATAGCTGTATTTGATAATGAGGATTTAGTATTTGAAAAAACTTTAAGACATTCTTCAGAAGAAATAGGAAAATATGAGAAAGTGTCAGACCAATTTGAATTCCGTAAACAAGTAATAGAAGAAGCTCTAAAAGAAGGTGGAGTAAAAACATCTGAATTAGATGCTGTAGTAGGTAGAGGAGGACTTCTTAAACCTATAAAAGGTGGTACTTATTCAGTAAGTGCTGCTATGATTGAAGATTTAAAAGTAGGAGTTTTAGGAGAACATGCTTCAAACTTAGGTGGAATAATAGCAAAGCAAATAGGTGATGAAGTAAATGTTCCTTCATACATAGTAGACCCTGTTGTTGTGGATGAATTAGAAGATATCGCTAGAATTTCTGGTATGCCTGAAATAAGCAGAGCAAGTGTAGTACATGCTCTAAATCAAAAGGCAATAGCAAGAAGATATGCTAGAGAAATAGGTAAGAAATACGAAGATATAAATCTTATAGTTGCTCACATGGGTGGAGGAGTTTCTGTTGGAGCTCATAAAAATGGTAGAATAGTAGATGTTGCAAACGCATTAGATGGAGAAGGTCCTTTCTCTCCAGAAAGAAGTGGTGGATTACCAGTAGGTGCATTAGTAAAAATGTGCTTTAGTGGAAAATATACTCAAGATGAAATTAAAAAGAAAATAAAAGGTAATGGTGGATTAGTTGCATATTTAAATACTAATGATGCTAGAGAAGTTGAAGAAAGAATTGAAGCTGGTGATGAAAAGGCTAAATTATTATATGAAGCTATGGCATATCAAATCTCTAAAGAAATAGGAGCTAATGCAGCAGTTCTTAAGGGAGATGTAAAAGCAATACTATTAACTGGTGGAATCGCATATTCAAAAATGTTTACAGAAATGATTACAGATAGAGTTAAATTTATAGCAGATGTAAAAGTTTATCCAGGAGAAGATGAAATGATTGCATTAGCTCAAGGTGGACTTAGAGTTTTAACTGGTGAAGAAGAGGCCCAAGTTTATGATAACTAATGATAAAAGAATAAGAATCATAACTGGTCACTATGGAAGTGGTAAAAGTGAATTTGCGATGAACTATGTTATTAAATTAAGAGATATGGTTTCTGGCAAAGTTGCTATAGCCGATTTAGATGTGGTAAATGTATACTTTAGAACTAGAGAAAAGAAAGAACTAATGAAATCTTTAGGTATACAACCAATTGATAGCTCAATCAATGCTCCAACATTAGACTTACCAGCAGTATCAGCAGAAGTAATGTCTCCTATGGTGGACAATTCATACAATTCTGTTATAGATTTAGGTGGAGATAATGTAGGTGCCAGAGTTATAGGAAGATTTAGTCATTTGTTAAAAGAAGGCGACTATGATATGCTTTTTGTAATAAATGCAAATAGGGAGAAAACTCAAACTTCTGAAGAAGTTATCCAATATATAAAGGAAATAGAAAAATCTTCTAAGTTAAAGGTAACAGGTCTAATTAATAATACTCATCTTATTAGATTTACTACTATTGATGACGTTTTAAGAGGACAGAAAGTTGCAAAAGAAGTTTCTGAGAAATGTAATATACCTATAAGATATGTTGCATGTTTAGAAAATCTTGTTGAACAGTTACCAAAAGACATAGAAGGAGAAATTTTTCCTATAAAATTATATATGAGAGAAGATTGGATGTAGTTTGAGCTCAAATATATAGAAAGTTTAAGGAGGCTTAGGTAAATGGCTAAAGGAAAAGTATCTTTTAATGAAGAACGTTGTAAAGGTTGTGGATTATGCGTTGAAGCATGTCCAGTAAAAATCATACAATTAGACTCAAATGTAATAAACAAAAAAGGGTATAACCCAGCAACTGTTTTTGAAATGGAAAAATGCATAGGATGTGCAAGTTGTGCAACTATGTGTCCAGATGTAGTTATAACAGTAGAAAGAGATTAATTTAATTAATATTTAAGGGGGAATTTTAATGGCTAAGATACTTATGAAAGGTAACGAAGCATTTGGAAAAGCAGCTATAGAAGCTGGTTGCAAATATTTCTTCGGTTACCCAATAACTCCACAAAGTGAATTACCAGAATATTTATCAAGAGAGTTACCAAAGATAGGTGGAGCGTTCGTTCAAGCTGAATCAGAAGTTTCTGCAATAAACATGGTTTATGGTGGAGCAGGTGCAGGAGCAAGAGTTATGACTTCTTCATCTTCACCAGGAGTTGCTTTAAAACAAGAAGGTATAACATATGCAGTAGGTGCAGAAGTTCCTTGTGTTGTACTTAACGTAATGAGAGGTGGTCCAGGACTTGGAAGTATACAACCTTCACAAGCTGACTACTTTATGTCTACAAGAGGTGGAGGAAATGGAGACTACAGAACTCCAGTATTCGCACCAGCTACAGTTCAAGAAGCTGTTGATATGATAATGGAAGCTTTTGACGTTGCAGATTACTACAGATCACCAGTTATGGTAGTTGCAGATGGTATGATAGGTCAAATGATGGAGCCAGTTGAATTTAAAGCTCCTGAAAAGAAAAGAGAATTGCCTCCTAAAGATTGGGCAACTGTTGGAACTAAAGGAAAAAGAGTACCTAATGTAATAAACTCTCTATACTTAGAGCCAGAAGTACTAGAAGACCATTGTTGGCATTTACAAGAAAAATTTGAAGCAATGGAAAAAAATGAAGTTCAATACGAAATGTACAAAACAGAAGATGCTGAATTTGTATTTGCAGCTTATGGAACTACTTCAAGAGTAGTAAAAAGCGCAATTGATATATTAAGAGAAGAAGGAATAAAAGCAGGTCTTATAAGACCTAAAGTATTATGGCCATTCCCATTTGAAGCATTTGACCAAATTCCTAATGCTAGAAACATATTAACTGTTGAAATGAGTATGGGACAAATGGTGGAAGATGTTAAAATGGCAGTAGAAGGTAAATTACCAGTTTACTTCCATGGAAGACCAGGAGGAATGACTCCAACACCAGCAGAAATAGTTGAAAAAGCTAAAAAAATTATTGCCGGAGAATTGGTTGCAGGAGGTGCTAGATAATGGCTGTTGTATTTAAGAAAACTGAAGGATTACAAGATACTCAAACTCACTACTGTCCAGGATGTACACATGGTATAATCCATAGATTAGTTGGTGAAGTATTAGAAGAATTAGGAGTATTAGGTGATGCTGTAGGTGTTGTTCCAGTTGGATGTTCAGTTCTAGGATATAAATATTTTAACTGTGACACTCAAGAGGCTGCTCATGGTAGAGCACCAGCAGCTGCTACAGGAATAAAAAGAGTTCATCCTGAAAATACAGTATTCACTTATCAAGGTGATGGAGACTTAGCTTCAATCGGTACTGCTGAAATAGTTCATGCAGCTGCTAGAGGAGAAAAAATAACTACTATATTTGTAAACAATACAACATATGGTATGACTGGTGGGCAAATGGCTCCAACTACACTAGTTGGACAAAGAGCTACTACTGCTCAATCAGGAAGAAATGCTGAAACTCAAGGTTATCCAATAAGAGTAAGTGAAATGTTAGCTACATTAACAGGAGCTGTATTTGTAGAAAGAGTAGCAGTTGATACTCCAGCTCATGTTAGACAAGCTAAAAAAGCTATAAAGAAAGCATTCCAAGTTCAACAAGCAGGATTAGGATTTGGAATAGTAGAAGTATTATCTACTTGTCCTACAAACTGGGGACTAGCTCCAAATGATGCTTTACAATGGTTAAGAGACAATATGATACCATACTATCCATTAGGAAATTTCAAAAATGTTGAAGTTGAGGAGGTGAAGTAAATGTCTACAGCTAGAGTAATATGTGCAGGCTTCGGAGGCCAAGGTGTTATGTCTATGGGACAATTACTTACTTATGCAGGAATGCTAGAAGGAAAAGAAGTTTCTTGGTTACCATCTTATGGACCAGAAATGCGTGGAGGTACAGCAAACTGTGCAGTAACTGTATCTAGTGAACCAGTTGGTTCTCCACTTATAACAGATGATGCAACTGCAGCTATATTATTAAACATACCAGCATTTGAAAAATTCAAAGATGATGTAATTCCTGGTGGAAAAATAATAGTAAATAGCTCTTTAATAAAAGAAAAAGTTGAAAGAACAGATGTAGATGTTTATTATATACCAGCAAATGAATTAGCAGTTGAGTTAGGAAATGACAAAGTTGCTAATATGATAATGTTAGGAGCTTACTTAAAAGTAGCTGATACTGTAGATATAGAATCTGTATTAGAAGCATTTAAGAAAGTTTTCGGACCTAGAAAAGAAAAATTCGTTCCATTAAACAGAGAAGCTCTACAAAAAGGTATGGATGCTGCATGTTCTGTAGCAACTAACTAATAAAGAAAAAAGATGTCAAAAAAAAGACAATAGAATTATTTCTATTGTCTTTTTTGCTGATAAGTATTAAAATGTTTTTATGACTGAAATTAAGAATATAATGATATTTTATGAACTATAAAAATATAATATAAATTGCAAGCTTTTCAATTATGGAAGGAGAATCTTTAGTGAGAAAGTATTTTGGAACTGATGGAGTTAGAGGAGTAGCAAATACAGAATTAACATGTGACTTAGCATATAAACTTGGTAGAGCTGGTGGTTTTGTCTTAGCTCAAGGAGACCACAGGGTAAAAGTAGTGGTAGGTAAAGATACGAGAATATCAGGAGATATGTTAGAAGCATCTTTAATAGCAGGACTTATGTCTGTTGGATGTGATGTTATTACTGTTGGAATAATACCAACACCTGCAGTGGCATATTTAACTAGAAAATATGGTGCTGATTGTGGCGTGGTTATATCTGCATCTCATAATCCTGTTGAATATAATGGAATTAAATTCTTTAATAAGAATGGATATAAATTGGATGATGAAATTGAATTAAAAATAGAAGAGTATATAGATGATATAGATAAAATTGAATGTCTACCAATTGGGGAAAATGTAGGAAGAAAGTTACATGAACATTATGCACAAAGGGACTATGTAGACTATCTGAAATCAATAATAAGTACCGATTTTAAAGGATTAAAAGTAGTATTGGATTGTGCAAATGGTGCATCATATAAAGTAGCACCAATAGTATTTGATGAATTAGGAGCAAGTGTAATTTCAATAAATAGCTCACCAGATGGAAATAATATAAATTATAAATGTGGTTCTACACATCCAGAACAACTTCAAAATGCTGTTTTGGAACATAATGCTGACTTAGGTCTTGCATATGATGGAGATGCCGATAGATTAATTGCTGTAAATGAAAAGGGTCAAATTGTTGATGGAGACCATATAATGATATTGAGTGCTTTAAATTTAAAGAAAAATAATAAATTAGCACAAGATACTTTAGTAGTTACAGTTATGAGTAACATAGGATTAACAATAGCTGCTAAAGAAAATGGAATAAATTTATCTACTACAGCAGTTGGAGATAGGTATGTTTTAGAGGATATGGTTAAGAATGGATACAATCTTGGTGGAGAACAATCTGGACATATGATATTCTTAGATTACAATACAACTGGAGATGGAGTACTTAGTTCTTTAATACTTGCAAATATAATCTTGCAAGAAAAGAAACCTTTATCAGAGCTTGCATCAATAATGAGTCAATATCCACAAGTATTAGTAAATGCAACAATAAAAAATGAAAATAAAACTAAATATATGGAATATCCAGAAATAAAAACTGAGATAGAAAGAATAGAATCTATTTTAGATGGAAATGGTAGAGTTTTGATAAGACCATCAGGAACTGAGCCATTAGTTAGAGTTATGTTAGAGGGTAAAGAGGAAGGTCAAATAAAAGAATTAGCAACAAATTTAGCTAATCTTATACAAGAAAAATTATCGTAATTTATAAGGGTATTCTCAGGTATAAATACTGAGAGCACCTTTCTAAGCGCCAGAACTTAGTTATAGACATAATTATTAAGTAACATAGGAACTAAGTTGACGAGGTCAGAGTTAATCGAATTGTCGGCGGATGCTCTGCGGTGTGTTTACCATCGAAAGACTTCTTTAAATAATAGGAGTAATCCTATGGACAAAGGGAAGCCAAAGTAAACTTATATGACCTAACTCTTAAAATATATAAATAATATTTTTTAGGAGGACACAAATAATGTGTGGAATAGTTGGATATTTAGGAAGTAGAAAGGCAGCAGAAGTTATAGTAGAAGGACTTTCTAAGCTAGAGTACAGAGGTTATGACTCTGCAGGAGTAGCAGTTAATAATTCTAATGGAGAAGAGCTTGATATCAGAAAATTTAAAGGTAGACTTTCTGTATTGGCAGAGGATTTAGAAAAGAATCCTATTGATGGAAATTTGGGAATAGGGCATACAAGATGGGCAACTCATGGAGAACCATCTGATGTAAACTCTCATCCTCATTTTAATCAAGCTAAAACAATAGCAGTTGTTCATAATGGGATAATAGAAAATTATATGGAAATAAAAGAGGAGTTAATCTCTGAAGGTGTTAAATTTGAATCTCAGACAGATACAGAAGTAATAGCACATTTAGTAGATAAATATTATGAAGGTAATTTATTAGATGCTGTATACAAAACTATATCAAAATTAAGAGGAGCTTATGCACTAGGTGTTATCTGTAAAGAACATGGAAATGAACTAGTTGCAGTAAGAAAAGATAGTCCTCTTGTAGTTGGTGTTGGTGAAGGAGAAAACTTTATAGCGTCAGATATACCTGCCTTATTAAAATACACTAGAGATGTTTATTTCTTAGAAAATGGAGAAATAGTTCATCTAAAAGATGAGAACGTAACAGTTTATGATTCTAATAGAAATCTAGTAGAAAAAGAAGTATTCCATGTAACTTGGGATGTAGAGGCTGCATCTAAAGGTGGATATGATTACTTTATGTCAAAAGAAATTCATGAGCAACCAACAGGTGTTAGAGAAACGCTAGAAAGAAGACTTGATGACAATGGAAGCATAGTTTTAGATAGTATAAATATTTCTAAAGAAGATTTAGATAAAATAAATAAAGTTTATATAGTGGCTTGTGGAACAGCATATAATGCTGGATTACTTGGTAAGTATGCTATAGAAAAATTTGTAAATATACCAGTAATAACTGATATAGCATCAGAGTTTAGATATAGTGACCCATTTGTAGATGAAAATTCATTAGTAATATTAGTTAGTCAATCTGGTGAAACAGCAGATACTTTAGCAGTATTAAGAGACTCAAAAGCTAAAGGAGCAAGAATACTTTCTATAACTAATGTTGTAGGTTCATCTATAGCTAGAGAATCAGATGATGTTTTCTATACTTGGGCAGGTCCTGAAGTAGCAGTTGCATCAACTAAGGCATATACTACTCAAATAACTTCTCTATATATGATAGCTCTAGACTTTGCTATTAAGAAAGGAACAATAAATAGAGAATTTTATGATAGTATGATTTCTAAGATGAAAGAAATACCATCAAAGATACAAGAAATACTAGATAACGAAGAATATATAAAAGAAATTGCTAAAACAGTTGTGAGTTCTGATCATGCATTCTATTTAGGAAGAGGGATAGATTATAGTTTAGCAATGGAAGGTTCATTAAAATTAAAAGAGATTTCATATATACATGCAGAAGCTTTTGCAGCAGGAGAATTAAAGCATGGAACAATAGCTTTAATAGAAAAAGGAACTCCTGTAATTGCTATAGCTACTCAAGAAAAATTATTTGAAAAAATGGTTTCTAATATGGAGGAAGTAAGAGCAAGAGGTGCTTATGTGGTAGCTATAGCTCAAAGTCACAATAAGGATGTTGAGAAAGCTGCTGATAGAATAATCTATATACCAAATTCAGATGATATTTTATCTCCTATATTAGCAGTTGTACCAATGCAATTACTTGCTTACCATGTTTCTGTATTAAGAGGATGCGATGTTGATAAACCAAGAAATCTAGCTAAATCAGTAACAGTTGAATAAAAATATATTAAAAATTAAATAGATAATATTTATTAAAAAGCTCATTCTATTGTTTGTATTTTATAGGATGAGCTTTTTTATAAGAATTAAGCATGTTTTTTTGTTATAATTAATTTAATACTTTATGAGAAAACAGTTTTAATTTAATGAAATAATTTCAAATAAAAAAATATTATAAATAGGAGAATAAATTATGTCGGATGATTTTAAAAAGAAAAATAAAGAAGATTTTTTTATTAATCTTGAATCAATTTCTACTGAAATTTTACAAGAAAAAATACAAGATAAATCTTGGATTGTAGTTGATACTCGTTTAAATGATGCATATAATGGATGGAAGTTAGATGGAGTAAAAAGAGGAGGACATATAAAAGGTGCTGTAGATTTCTCTGCTAATTGGTTAAGTGTATACTCAGATAAAAAAGATGAAGTACTAGAGCAAGCACTGAGAACTAAGGGAATTGATTTAAATAAAAATATAGTATTATATGATGCCAATGGAAAAGATGCTTTACTTGTAGCAGAGTATTTGTTTAAAAAGGGATATAAGTATTTATATAAATATGATGTTAATCAATGGGCAGAGAATGAGAATCTTCCAATGGAAAGATATAAAAATTATCAAATGATAGTACCAGCTTCTATAATAAAAGAAATACTGGATGGGGGAATACCAGAGACATTTGAAAATTCCAAACATATAAAAATGATTGAAGCAAGTTGGGGAGAAGAAAAAGAATCGTATGCGAAAGGTCATATACCTACAAGTGTTCATATAAATACTGATATTATAGAACCACCTCCAACATGGATGCTAGACAATGATAATAATCTGACTCAGTTTGCATTAAATTATGGATTTACGAAGGATGATACTGTAATAGTTTCAAGCAGTACAACTATGGCATCTTATAGACTAGCTGTTATATTAAGATATATAGGAGTAAGAGATGTAAGGGTTTTAAATGGTGGAATAAATTCATGGATATCAGCAGGATATGAATTAGAATTTACTAGTAACTCAAGGCATTCATGCACTAATTTTGGAGCAAATATTCCAGTCAACCCGCAATTAATTGTTACAACATCTCAATTAAAGCAAAGACTAAAAGAAAGAAATAAATGTGCATTAGTAGATATTCGTACTTGGGATGAGCATATAGGTAAAATATCTGGATATACATATTATGATAAAAAGGGACGTGTACCAGGGGCTTTATATGGGCATTCAGGTAGTGATAGTGTTTCACTAGAAGAATATCGTAATATTGATGACACAATGAGAAATAAATATGAGATTTTAGAAATGTGGAATAAAGAAAGTATAGATGTGAATAAACAGCTTATATTCATGTGTGGAAGTGGATGGCGTGCTGCTGAGGTATTAACATATACAAATGTAATGGGTGTTGAAGAAACATCTCTTTATAGTGATGGCTGGATGGGATGGAGTCTTGATAACTCAAATCAAATTGAAGTTGGAGCGTATAAATAGAGTCTTTTAAAGTACAATAGAATTACTTAATATAAAGGTGTATTCTCTTTACTAAGTTGAATATACCTTTGTTATGTTTTAAAATATAAACAGAGTTAGAATATGATTATATAAATATAGACTTATTTAAACATATTATTAGCAGTATAGAATTATAAATTTATATTATGAGGTGTAAGAGATGATTAGCAAAGATGAAAAAGCAAAGCTGAAAGCTGAGGGGATATTGGCTCAAAGTCAAGAGGGATATTTCTCAATAAGAATATTAAGTAGAGCTGGAAACTTTACAGCAGAACAACTTATTAACTTGTCAAAGTTATCTGAGAAATATGGTAGAGGTTATTTGGGTGTTACTACTAGACTAGCTGTGGAAATACCATGGATAAAATATGAAGATATAGATTCAATAAAAGACGATTTAAAAACTGTAGGTTTAGAACATGGTGGTACAGGAAAGAAAGTAAGACCACTAGTTGCATGTAAAGGTACTGTATGTCAACATGGAATATATGATACACAAGAATTATGTGGAAAGTTACATGATTTATATTTTGGATATGATTTACCATCTAAAACTAAGATTACTCTAGTTGGATGTCCAAACAATTGTGCAAAAGCGAATACTAATGATGTAGGTATTGTAGGGCAAGTATATGTAAAATTTAATGAAGATAAATGTAAAAATTGTGGATTATGTACATCATCTTGTAGACAAAAATCAGTATATATGGAAAATAAGAAACTAGTGTGGAATAAAGAAGAGTGTGTAAATTGTGGAAAATGTGCTCAGGTATGTCCATTTGGAGCTATGGAAGTTGATAAAAAAGGATTAGCTGTTTATCTTGGTGGTAGAATGGGAAGAGGTTATAGATTTGGAGACAGACTTAGTAATCTGTATACAGAAGATAATATAGAAGAATTAGTTCAAGATGTATTTAATACATATAAACAATTAGCAAGTCCAGGAGAAAGAATAAGTAAAGTATTAGAAAGAATTGGTATCAAAGAGTTTGAGAAACATTTAATGAATATAAAATTGCAAAATGCATAAAAATACCTATTGAGAAAGTATATCTCTCTTAAATTTGTTAATAATTCTGTTATAAGGAAAAACATATTTAAGGGGGATTTTTTATTATGAAAAGGATAAAATTAGCTATATGCTTTTTTATATTAATGACTATAGGGATGACGATATCTTATGCAGATACAAGTATAAATACTAGGTATAATAAATTAACTAATGCACTTGAAATTTCGGAAGCAGACTTTAAATTTTATAATGTTAAAATTAATTCTGTTATAAATTATAATTTATCAAATAAAGAGTTTCGTAATATTTTTATAGAAATAATTAACAATCTAAAGCTAGATGGAAAAGGAATAAATTGGAATCAAAAAGGGTATGGCGATAAAATGCAATTATGTGCTACTATAAAAGGTAGCGATAAAGAAATTTCCATAAAAGGAATAAATAAAAATAATAAAGAAAGTTACATAATAGTTGACATATTGGATAACAAAGTATATAAACATAAAGAGGATATTTATAGTAACGTAGAAAATGTGTTAAATAAATATTCATCTCAAGTAGATGTGTCTGCTTGTATTGTTGGAGAATACACAAAAAGGTTACAAAACAACAAATATGATGATATTTTACAAAAAATATTATATAATATGAATGCTAAGCAAATAGATAAAGTTAAAGACGTAAACTTTTTATCAGTAACAGCATATAGTAAAGTATTAAATGATGATGATTTAGAATATTTAGGGGAAAAAATTAATTTAAATATAGGAATTAGATATAATGAGGATGAAGGAAAAACACTCATATATATTGCCACACCAATTATAAAATTAGATTATTAATTATGAGGAGATCAAAAAATATGGCTAAGATAATAGTAAAAAAGAGTAATCCACTTAAAGGTAGTGTTAAAATAGATGGTGCAAAAAATGCAGTTTTACCAATAATAGCAGCGACTTTATTAGCGAACGGAAAATCAACATTGAATGGAGTACCAAATTTAAGAGATGTTCATGTTATATCAGATTTATTAAGACATGTAGGAGCAGAGGTTGAATATAAAGAAAATACACTTACTGTTGATGCAAGTAATATAAAGACTTGTGAAGCTCCATATGAGCTTGTAAGAAAGATGAGAGCTTCTTTTTTGGTTATGGGACCATTACTTGCTAGATTTAATAGTACAAAAATTTCTATGCCAGGAGGATGTGCTATAGGAACAAGACCTATAGATTTACATTTAAAAGGATTTAAAGCTTTAGGTGCAAACATAGAGATGGACCATGGATTTGTTGAAGCAGCAACAGAAAAGTTAGTAGGAAATAAATTATATCTAGATTTCCCATCTGTTGGAGCAACTGAAAATATAATGATGGCGGCTTCTTTAGCAGAAGGTACTACAATAATAGAAAACGCAGCAGAAGAGCCAGAGATAGTAGATTTAGCAAACTTTTTGAATGAAATGGGAGCAGATGTTAAAGGTGCAGGTACTAACACTATAAAGATAAAAGGTGTTAAAGAGCTAAAAGGAGCAGAACATAATGTAATTCCAGATAGAATAGAAGCAGCAACTTATATGGTTGCAGCAGCTATGACAAAAGGTGATATAACTGTTGAAAATGTTTTAATGGAGCATTTAAAGCCAGTTGTAGCTAAATTAAGAGAAGCTGGTTGTGAAATTACAGAGATGGACAATTCTGTTAGAGTAGTGGGTCCAAAGGTGTTAAAACCAATAGATATAAAGACTTTACCACATCCAGGGTTTCCTACAGATGTTCAAGCACAATTTATGGCTATGCTTACTGTAGCAAATGGAACTGGTGTAGTTATAGAAACTGTTTTTGAAAATAGATTTATGCATGTTGCAGAGTTTAATAGAATGGGAGCTAATATAAAAATAGATGGAAGAAGTGCTGTTGTTAATGGTGTAGATGAATTACATGGTGCAGCAGTAAATGCTACTGATTTAAGAGCAGGTGCAGCACTTATTTTATGTGGTCTTATAGCAGAAGGAGAAACTCAAATAGGAGAAATATACCATATTCAAAGAGGTTATGTTGATATAGATAAGAAGATAACAGCATTAGGTGGTCGAATCGAAATAGTAGAAGATTAATAATTGGTTTAGAGAAGAAAGTTATAAATTAATAGGGTTGTTCATATACTTAAATACAAGGTTTTAAAAGCTAAGGAGGAGAGTATATGAAGAACCCATTGGTTGTTTTGTTAGGATTCGTGACTTGCTCTGTGTTAGTTCCATCACTTATAACTTTAGTCTCTTATAAAAATGTAGAACTAACTGAAAAACCAGAGAAGTCAGTTTCTATAAACAAAACTATTAAAAAAAGCGATATTAAAGAAGAAAGTAATGAAGAAGAAAAAAAGATAGTGAACTATGAAACTGTCAATAAAAAAACACCAATCATCAATGTGTACAATCATATAACAGGAAAAACTGAAAAAATGGACATGGAAAATTATTTATGTGGAGTGATAGCTGGTGAGATGTCTTCAGATTTTGACATAGAAGCTTTAAAAGCTCAAGCTGTGGCAGCTAGAACATATGTAGTATATAAGCAAGAGCATGGACAATCAGGTAAACATAAAAATGCAGTAGTATGTACTGACTATAAGCACTGTCAGGAATACAAAAGTTATGCTACTCTCAAAAAGTTAAATGGAGAAGAATGGATTAAGAACAAATACTCTAAAATCCAAGAAGCAGTTGGAGGAACTAAAGGACAGATAATAACTTATAGTGATAAGGCAATACTTCCTCTTTACTTTTCTACATCTTCAGGAAAAACAGAAAACAGTGAAGAAGTATTTTCTGCAAAATATCCTTATTTAAAATCTGTAGAAAGTCCTTATGATAAGTATTCTCCTAAGTTTGCATCCACACTTAAAATAAGTAATACAGACTTTGTCAAGAGTCTTAGAAGAGCATATAGTACTATTGTAATAGATGCAAATAATTTAAGTAAACAAGTTTCAATAACTCAAAGAAGTGATGCAGGAACTGTAGAGAAAATAAAACTAGGAAATAAAGAGTTGACTGGAAAAGACATTAGAACTGTTTTTAAGTTGAACTCTGCAAATTTTGACATAAAGTTTGGAGAAGGATACATAGATTTTGTAGTAAAAGGATATGGTCATGGTGTTGGTATGAGCCAGTGGGGAGCAGAAGGAATGGCAGAAGAAGGCTATAAATATTATGATATATTATCACATTACTACACAGATACAAAAATAAAAGATATATACTAATAATTGTATAAAATACCAAAAACACGTCAATAATCCAAATGTAGAAATATATTTGGAGGTGCAAAATGAAGAAAAAGCTATTAGAAAAAGATGGTTTTTATTTATCTTTATTTGTATGTGTTTGTTTATTAGCAGTAGGTGGAGTTTGGTTTACAAATAATAATGTAGATAAATTAGCTTCTAATAAAGGCATGATAGAAAATGCTAATAAAGATAGTGAAGAGGAAATACATTTAATTGAAAAAGATAAGAAAGATGCTATTCCCACTTCAACAGATTCAAAACAAAACTTAGAAAAAGCTAAGTCAAAAGAGGAAAATAAGTCGAGTACAACAAAATTAAACTACATTGGAGATAAAATAATAAGAGGATATTCAGAAAAAGAACCTAGTTATTCAAAAACACTAGATGTCTGGGAGACTCATAAAGGTGTAGATGTTAGCTGTACTAAAGGTAAAGAAATAAAATCTCTATTAAACGGAATGGTAGTAGATGTATTTGATGATGAAGAATATGGAAAATCAGTAAAAATAAAAAGTGACAATAATATTGTAGTTGTATATTCAAATTTAGATGAAAATGTTAGTGTTAAAAAAGAACAAAAGGTAACAGAAGGACAATCTCTAGGTACTGTAGGAAGTACTTCTCAAATAGAAAGTGAAGAGGGTATCCATGTACACTTAGAGGCATATAATGGAGAGAAATCTATAGACCCAATGAGTCTAATTAAGTAAAAGTATAACAAGTTTAATCATATTTGGTTAAGCTTGTTATATTTTTTGGTGTTTTTACATATATATCATTAAAGCTATTATGTGAGGGGGGTAATCTTTGAGATCTCATATAGAGGAAAGGGCCATAGTGGTAGCAAAATATATACTTGAAAAAAACACTACAGTAAGACAAACCGCCAAGACATTTGGAGTAAGTAAAAGTACAATTCACAAGGATGTTACAGAAAGATTGAAGGAAATAAATCCATCCCTTGCCAAAGAAGTTAAAAGTGTGCTAGACAAGAATAAATCAGAGAGACATATTAGAGGGGGATTAGCAACTAAATTAAAGTATGAGAAGGAACATAAAAAAATGTAGGTTAAAAACCTACTTTTTTTATTGAATTAGATTATTGTAATAAATATATTAAATAATTATAAATAGCAAAATAATAATACCCTCAAAACATTTATTTTCTCTTGATTAAAGCGAGTTTTTTGTATATGCTTTATTATAGGAGTATTAAAGTAGACTTATAATATAATCTAATATATAAATGAAGGAGTTGAAAAAATGGCTGGAGCTGATATAGGCATAGATTTAGGTACTGCAAACGTACTTGTTTATGTTAGTGGTAAGGGAATCGTTTTAGAAGAACCATCTGTTGTAGCAATAGATAATAGGACAGATTCTGTTTTAGCTGTGGGAGAAGAAGCTAAAAAAATGATAGGAAGAACACCAAGTAATATAGTTGCTATAAGACCTTTAAGAGATGGTGTAATTTCGGATTATGATGTAACTGAGAAGATGTTAAAATCTTTTATAGATAAGATAGTTGATAAAAAAGGATTTGGAAGATTCTTCATGCCAAGAATTATGGTATGTGTGCCAACTGGTGTTACAGAAGTAGAAAAAAGAGCAGTAGAGGATGCTACTAGACAAGCCGGAGCTAGAGAAGTATATATCATAGAAGAACCAATAGCAGCAGCCATAGGAGCTGGAGTAGACATATCACAACCTAATGGTAATATGATTATAGATATTGGTGGAGGGACTGTGGATATAGCCGTAATATCTCTAGGAGGAGCTGTTGTAAGTGAATCTATAAAAGTTGGTGGAGATAGATTTGATGATTCTATAGTTAAGTATATGAAAAAACAACACAATCTTCTTATAGGTGAAAGAACAGCAGAGAAAATTAAGTTTGAAATCGGTTCTGCATTTAAGAGAGAAGAAGAAAAATATATGAAGATAACAGGAAGAAACTTAATTACAGGGCTTCCTAGTTCTATAACTATAAATTCAACAGAAATGCTAGAAGCACTTAGAGAATGTGTTGAGCAAATAGTAGTTGCCACTCATGCTGTTTTAGAAAAAACACCCCCTGAATTAGCAGCAGATATAGGAGATGTTGGTATAATAATGACTGGTGGAGGTTCATTATTATACGGATTGGATAAAATAATAGAACAAAGAACAGGGATAACTGTTACAATAGCAGAGGAGCCATTGTCTTGTGTTGCAAAAGGGACAGGAATAGCTTTGGGTTCAATAGACTTACTTGAAACAGGTGGGTCTTTTAGAAGAAAATAATTAGGAGAGTTAAGAATGCTAAATATAGATGAAATAAAAAAATTAATACCACATAGATATCCATTTTTATTAGTGGACAAGATTACAGAGTTAGAAGTTGGGAAAAGAGCTGTTGGTATAAAAAATGTAACAGTGAATGAGCCATTTTTTCAAGGTCACTTTCCAGAATATCCATTGATGCCAGGAGTATTGATAGTAGAGGCTTTGGCACAAGTGTGTGGAGTTGCAATGATGTCTGTAGATGAAAATAAAGGAAAATTAGGTGTATTTGCAGGTATAGATAAGGTTAGAATTAAGAGAGAAGTAAGACCAGGAGACACATTAACTATGGAAGTTGAAATGACAACTCTTAGAAGAAATATAGCTAAGGCAGATGCTAAGGCATATGTTGGTGATGAGCTTGTCTGTAAAGGTGAATTAATGTTCGCTTTGGTGGAAAAGTAAAAATTCACAATATAAAAGTAAAAAGGTAGATAATTTGGAGTATTCAATTAGATACTCTAAAATATCTACCTTTTTATATAAAAAATTTTATCAGTTACTTCACATTGGACTTAGGTGGATACTAATAAAGCTAAGGCTATTGTTTCAGCTAAGTCCAATATAAAGCTAAGACGTATATTATTAAATGAAAGTCTATTATTTTCATCAATTTTATCTACAATTCCTACTATAGAATAATTTCCTATTTGAGGTAGTTTTTTGCCAACACCTTTTCCGGGCAGGATAGGTCCTTCTCTAATTTGTATATTACCTATGTTACTCTGCGACCCCAAGCAAGCATCTATAGCCAAGAAGTTACCTTGTATATGTGTATTTTTTATAGTATCTAAAGACTCATATATATTTAAGGCGTGAATAGGGTTATCTAGTGTACCGTAAACGGGGTATTTAAATTTACTGTTCTTAAGTATTGTTCCAACTAAAGGGCCTAAAGTATCACCTATAGCCCTGTCTGTTCCTATGCAAACAACAATCGTATTTTCATTAATTATAGTTTTTAGAACTGAACTTAGCATCTGTATAACATCATCATCGCTGTAATTTACTTTAGCTAAATACAATAGGAACACCCCCTTCAAAAAAATATATGAATAAAAAACAATAAAAAGACCTAACTTTAAATTTCAGATAGAGATAATATTTTATTTGTCTTACAAAAAAAGGAATGGGAAAAATATGACTAAAAATCTTGACAAAATTTTAAAAAAATAGTAAGCTAGTAAAGTAAAACAAAACTTAAATCTTGATTACCTTATCAAGAGCGGCTGAGGGATAGGCCCTGTGAAGCCCAGCAACCACCCAAATGGGAAAAGGTGCTAATTCCTACAAGACAAAAGTCTTGAAAGATGAGGTCAGTTAATTAGTATGCGATTACGATTATTAACCTCTTCTTATAAAGGAGAGGTTTTTTATTTTGAGTAAAATTTCTAAAATTAAAAATAAGGTAAAACCTATAATAAAAATTGAGAATGTATAAGGGGGAATAAAAATGGCAAGACATTTATTTACGTCAGAATCAGTTACAGAAGGACATCCTGATAAGATATGTGACCAAATATCAGATTCAATATTAGATGCATTATTAGAAAAAGACCCACAATCTAGAGTAGCTTGTGAAACTACAGTTACGACTGGATTAGTTTTAGTAGCAGGAGAAATAAGTACATCTGCTTATGTAGATATTCCTAAACTAGTAAGAGAAACAGTAAAAGAAATTGGATATACAAGAGCGAAATATGGATTCGACTGTGATACTTGTGCAGTTATAACTTCTATAGATGAGCAATCTGGAGACATAGCTATGGGAGTTGATGAAGGTCTAGAAAGTAAGACTGGAGAAGAAATAGAAGAAGAAATAGAAAAAGTCGGAGCTGGAGACCAAGGAATAATGTTTGGATTTGCATGTAATGAGACTCCAGAATTAATGCCACTTCCAATATCTTTAGCTCATAAATTATCAAGAAGACTTACAGAAGTTAGAAAGACAGGTATAGTTGATTATTTAAGACCAGATGGAAAAACTCAAGTTACTGTTGAATATGAAGGAAATAAAGCTGTAAGAGTACATACAGTTCTTATATCAGCTCAACATTGTGAAACAGTATCAAATGATAAAATAAGAGAAGATATAATTAATCATGTTATTAAAGCAGTTATACCAGCAGAATTACTTGATGAAGAAACTAAAATTTATATAAATCCAACAGGAAGATTTGTTATAGGAGGACCTCAAGGAGATACAGGTCTTACAGGAAGAAAAATAATAATAGATACTTATGGTGGATATTCTAGACATGGTGGAGGAGCTTTCTCAGGAAAAGACCCTACAAAAGTTGATAGATCTGCTGCTTATGCAGCTAGATATGTTGCTAAAAATATTGTTGCAGCTGGTCTTGCAGATAAATGCGAGATAGAACTTGCATACGCTATAGGTATAGCTAGACCGTTGTCTATATTCATAGATACTTTTGGGACAGGTAAAGTTTCAGAGGAAAAACTTGTTGAATTAGTAGAAAAACACTTTGATTTAAGACCAGGAGCTATAATAAGAGACTTAGATTTAAGAAAGCCTCTTTACAAAAAAGTTGCTGCTTATGGTCATTTTGGTAGAACTGATATAGATTTACCTTGGGAAAAAATTGACAAAGTTGAGCAATTAAGAAAAGATGCCTTAGGTGAATAATTTTTAATTAATAAACTGTTAGAATGTAATTTTATGATTATATTCTAACAGTTTTTTTATTGTAGATTAAATATTTTTAATAAATGTTAATTTCCCATCATATAATAGATAAACAGTATTTAATTAGATTAGTGTATTATATTTTTTAATATTATACTAAATCAGTACATATCATGGAAAATATGTTAAAGAATGGTTAAGATTGTGTTAACTACTGTTAAATAATTGAAAATATATTGAAATATCACAACAATACATCTAATATAATCTTAATAAACTTACACTTTAAAAATTATTTTAATTAGGGGGGAGTAGTGTATGTCAGGAAAAGTAAATATTAAAACTGTTATAAGTTTTGCTGGAGCTTATGTAGCTACTGTAATAGGTTCTGGATTTGCAACTGGTCAAGAGATATTGCAATTTTTTACGTTTTATGGATATGCTGGTATTATAGGTGGAATAATATCTATGGTATTATTTTCATGGTTTGGAGCAGAAGTTATAGATAAAGGAAGAGAGCTAAAACTTAAGGAGCCAATAAAGATTTATCAAGTATATTGTGGAAAATATCTTGGTACATTCTTTGAATGGTTTGGACCATTGTTCTTATTTGGAACACTAGTAATAATGATTGCAGGGGCAGGAGCTACATTATCAGAGTACTATGGATTAAATCCATATGTAGGTAGGATTGGTATGGCAATCGTTTCCCTAATAACTGTTTCTTTAGGTCTAACAAGACTTTCTAAGATACTAGGTAATATAGGTCCTATAATAATAATATTTACACTTTTAGTAGGAGCTATTAGTCTATGTAGTAATATTGATGCTTTACCAAATGCTGGGGCTATGGTTGATAGTTTAAACATTAAAACTGCTACATCAAGTGGGTATTTCTCAGGTGTGCTTTATACTTGTTATAATGTAATTATAGTAATCACATTCTTAACAGGAATGGGCTCTTCTGCAGTAAACAAAAAAGATGCTGTATGGGGTGGTATAGTAGGAGGAATAGCTCTTATGGCAGCGGCTATAATGATGAATCTAGCATTGCTTTCAGACATAGGAAATATATATACAAAAGAGATACCAGCACTTTACTTAGCTGATAAAATATCTCCAATAATAGGTGTTTTATTCTCAGTAGTACTTTTATTAGGAATATACACTACAGCTGTTCCACTATTATGGTCAGTAACTAACAGATTTGTAGAAGATGACCATCCTAAATTTAGAATTATAACAATAGTAGTAAGTATATTAGCATGTATAGGAGGCTTATTACCATTTGATAAACTAGTAGGAACTCTATATCCATATACAGGTTACATGGGAATTTTAATTTTACTATGTATGCTTTATAGAAGAATTACTAAGACCAGTGGATATAAGGAAAATAAATCTGAAATAAGTTAGTATTAGGATAATTTTATGAAATTTAATTTGTAGTTTACACATAAAGTGATTAAAATAAAATAGTTATTAAAATATGGCACCTGTTTTTTAAGGTGTCATATTTTTGGATGCACAATTTTTTTGTTTCTGATAAAATGTATAATAGTTGGAAATTACGTTAAGTATAAAAATATAAAAACTTTTCTAGAACTATCACAGTTTGACATATAAAACATACTGACTTAACAGGAGCGAGTATTAGTATTTTTAGGAGATAAAAATGGAAAAATTAGAAGGAATGATAAGTGAAATAGTCTTTAAAAATGAGGACAATGGATATACAATAGCTCATCTAGTAAATGAAAAAGATGAAATTGTAATTGTAGGATGTATGCCTACTTTGGCAACTGGAGAAAGTATAGAAGTTGAAGGTAAATGGGTAAACCATAAGATTTATGGTACTCAGTTTGAAGTAAATAGTTTTATGCCAGTGACACCCTCATCCTTAGAAGGAATTTATGTCTATTTATCTTCTGGAATGATACATGGTATTGGTGAAAAAATGGCTAAGAGAATAATTGATAAATTTGGTGTAGATACACTAAATGTCATACAAAATTCACCAGAGAGACTACAAGAAGTAGATGGTATAGGGAGTAAAAAGGTAAAACAAATAGTAAAAAGTTATGAAGAAGATAGAGAACTGAGAAATATAATAATAGAACTATCTCCTTTTGGAATAACACCAAATTACTGTCTAAAAATATACAAGAAATATAAAAGTAGTGCAATAGAAGTTATAAATAAAAATCCATATCAACTTGCTGAAGATATAAGAGGAATTGGATTTAAGGTGGCTGACAGTATAGCCAATAAAATTGGTATAGATAAAAATTCCAAGGATAGAGTTTGTCAGGGAATTTTATACACTTTAAATAAATCTCTAAGCAATGGACATACATATTTACCAGAGCATATCCTAATACAAGATTCGGAAAAATTATTGGAGCTAAAAGGAGAAATAATAAAAGAGTGCATAATGATGCTAGTTTATAATCAAAAAATACATATAGAGAAAGTAAACAATGAAAATCTTATATATCTTATGCCATACTACTTAGCTGAGAATGGAGTATGTAGCCAAATAGTAAAACTATCACAGTATGAATTCGAAGACTTGAAAATAGATATAGATAGTGAAATTAATATTTTGGAAGAAGATAAAAAAATCAAGCTAGCAGAAAAACAAATTTTAGCAGTCAAAGAATCTATTAATAGTGGCGTATTAATTATAACTGGTGGCCCAGGAACTGGTAAGACAACCACTATTAATTCTATCATAGAAATATTTGAGAATAATGGTAAAAGTGTCACCTTAGCAGCTCCTACAGGAAGAGCAGCAAAGAGAATGAGTGAAACTTCTGATAAAGAAGCAAAAACTATACATAGATTGTTGGAAATGGGTTTCTCAACAGATGATGATTTAACTTTTTTCAAAGATGAAGAAGACCCAATAAATTCAGATGTAATCATTGTTGATGAGGTATCAATGGTAGATATTATTTTAATGTACAACTTGCTTAGAGCTATAAAATTAGGAACAAGAGTTATTTTGGTTGGAGATAGTGACCAATTACCTTCTGTAGGAGCTGGAAATGTACTTAAAGATATGATTGATTCTAATATTATAAATGTGGTTAAATTAAATGAAATATTTAGACAAGCACAAGAGAGCATGATAATTGTAAATGCTCATAAAATAAACAATGGAGAACCTCTTTATTTAAATACAAAAGAGAAAGATTTCTTTTTTATAAGAAAATCTACTAATGAAGAAATATTAAATGAAATAATAGGATTAGTTAATGAAAGATTACCTAAATTTTATAAAGTTGATAAATTAAAAGATATACAAGTTTTATCTTCAATGAGAAAAGGTGAGTTAGGAGTTACTAATCTCAATATAGAGTTACAGAAGTATCTTAACAAAAAAGAAAAATTTAAAGTTGAAGAAAGTTTTTCTAAAAGACTATTTAGAGTTGGCGATAAAGTAATGCAAGTAAAAAATAACTATACAAAAAAATGGGAGACAGAAGACCAAAAAGAAAGTGGAGAAGGCATCTATAATGGAGACATTGGATATGTCTACCACATAGATAAAGATAAGAAAACCATATATGTATTATTTGACCAAACTAAAATTGTATCTTATCTATATGATGAATTAGATGAAATCGACCATAGTTTCTGTACAACAATACATAAAAGTCAAGGAAGTGAATTTCCAGTTGTAGTATTACCAATAACTTGGGCTCCACCTATGTTACTTAGCCGTAATTTGTTATATACAGCTGTAACAAGAGCAAAAAAATTAGTTGTATTAGTTGGAGATGTAAAGTATCTTGAATATATGATAAAAAATAATAGAGTGAATCAAAGGTATTCAAATTTAGGATATAAGTTAAATAAATTTAAGCGAGAAGGGCTGTTGATAGAATAAATATGAAAATATGCAATGATAATTTTATTAAGCGTTTACAAAACATGATTAATAAATGTCTGGATTTTATATATCCTGAGAATATAAGTTGCATAATTTGTGATAAATCCATAAAGAAAACAAATACTTATTCAATATGCAAAAGCTGTTTTAATGAAATGAATTTTATACAAGATGGTTGTATGAAATGTGGAAAACCAATAATACATCATTCAATTGAAAAGGAGTTTTTTGAAGAGTGTAGTTACTGTTTTAATAAAGATTTTTATTTTGATAAATCTATATCCTGTATTGAATATAATGATGTAACCAAAAAGATAGTATTAGGGCTAAAATATAATCAGAAAACATTTATGGCTAGGTATATAGCTGAGATAATGAAAGAAAAGTTGCATTTAGAAAACTTGAAATTTGATTATATACTATTTGTTCCTCTTCATAAAAAAAGGTTGAACAAAAGAGGCTTTAATCAAGCACAAAAAATAGCGTCTAATTTAAGTGAGATACTTAATATTCCATTATTAGATTGTATAAGTAGAAAAAAATATACAAGAATGCTCTATAAATTAAACAAAAAAGAAAGAAAAGAAGAACTAAAAAATGTATTTGAAGTTAAAGAAAATATAAAATTAATAAATGATAAAAATTTACTTTTAATAGATGATATATTTACTACAGGTTTGACAACAAATGAAATTTCTAAACTTCTAAAGTTATCTGGTGCTAATAAGGTATTTGTATTGACTCTACTGACAAGAGCAAGTGATAATTATGTTATGGAATAATCTTATATGTTGACAATTTTAATTTAAAATATTAAAATGAATAAGTGATATTTAGGTCTGTGGTTGAAAGTCCAAGCCAGTCGCAGGCAAAAGGATCCACGTAAGTTAACACTAAAAATTGGGTTAATGATCATGGTGCGGCTTAGAAGTAAGACCTACCGGTAATAAAATCGAGAGAGAGTAGTAGTGCGGCGAACCCAAGCGAACCCTCCAGTAGGCGAGTGTGGGGTCAAAAACCAGGTCAGCTAAATATCATATTAAAGAGAGCTAGCATAATACTTTTATGTGTAGCTCTTTTTTGTGTATAATAAATTAAAATTAGGTCATAAAGAGGTGATATATTTGAACAAAAGACAGGAAAACTTGTTAACGACATTGCTATTAGAAAAAGATTTTATAAATGTAAATGAGATTGCTAATGATTTTGAATGTTCAGAAAGGACAATAAGAAATGATTGCAAATATATTGATGACTGGTTATCTACTTTCTGTAATGCTTATATAAAAAGAAAACCTAACATAGGAGTTAAATTTAGTGGAGATGATACAGATAAAATACTAGTAAATCAGAAGTTACGAGGTGAAGTTAAAAGAGTAAATAGTGAGCTACATAAGCAAGTTGAGATATTGAATTTACTGCTTTGTAACAATAAGAAAATCACCTTAAATGATTTATCTAACAAATTATATATAAATAAAAATATTGTCAGAGAAGAAATAAGTAAATTATCATTGTTATTAAATAATTATAACTTAAATGTATTAACTAAAAAAGGCAGTGGTATATGTATTGAAGGAGATGAGAAAGACATAAGAGTAATGTTAGTATCATTCTTGTTTAAGTACATAGATAAATATAGGCTAAATATAGATGAAATAGAATATTTTCATATAGTAGATATAATAGTTGTTAAAAATATAATGTCTACCATAGAAGAGAATATGGATATAAGACTTACAGATATATCATTCAGACAATTAATGTTGTTTTTACTTATAAATATAATACGAATAAGATTAGGAAATTCTTTGGAGGTATTAAATGACAAGAAAGAGCTCAAATTAAAAATGCTTATTTTAGATATAGAAGATGAATTAAAATCTAATTTATCTATAGTGTTAAATCATGAAGAAAAATTGTTTATAGAATCCTTAATATTTGGTATGAATAAGCAAATAAATAGTAGTAACACTAAAAGAGCATTATATTTAAATGAAGAGTTAGTAGAATATACAAAAAAAATTATAAATTTAGTATCAGAAGAATCAGGAATAAATTTCAATAATGATATATTGCTTTATGAGCAATTAATATGTCATTTAAATGTTACAATGCACCAAATGAAAAGTAATGTATATTTGGAGAATCCACTTTTAGATAATATAAAAACTAAATTTTGCTTTTTATTCACAGTAATATCAAATTCAATAGGAATTGAATTAAAAGGAAAACAAATAACAGAAGATGAAATAGGTTATCTTACACTCCACTTTCAAACATCTTTAGAAAGGAAATATAATAAGAGGGAATCAAATAAGAAAGCAAGTATCGTATGCCCATTTAGTTTTGGGGTAAGTATGTTATTAAAAGTGAAAATAGAAAAGAGATTTGATAATATAGAAATTGTTGAAACTCTAAGAGAGGAAGATTTAAAAAGAGACAACTTCAATAAAATGATAGACTTTATAATTGCATTTCAAGAATATGAAAATATTCAAAAGCCAATTTTCATAACAACACCGTTATTTACTGATGAAGATGAAAATAAACTTAAGGAATTTACAAATAAAATAAAAGAAAAAGATACATCATACAAGCTTATGAATAGATTAATGATGTCTGATTATTTAATAAGAGAGTTAGAACACGATGATATTTATGAAGCTATAACATATCTAACTAATTTGTTAATTGAAAAGCATTATGCTGAAAAAGAGTATTTAGAATCTATTATAACAAGAGAAAAATCATATCCAACCAATGTTGGCAAAGGAATACTATTTCCTCATGGAGATATGAAATACATAAAGCAATCTGTGTTATGTTTTGCAAGATTAAAGACACCAATAAAAATTAGAAATGGAAAAGATATAAATATTATACTTTTATTAGCTTACAAAAAGGATGATGATAGAAAAATATTTAGAGAGTTATTTAAAGAAATATCTAGTTTAACAGAAGATGAAGGTATGTTGGATACTCTAAGTAAGTGTGATATATCAAAAATAAAAGATGTTCTTATTTAAAATTCATAGTGAGATGTAAATAAGCACAAAATTTTCCATGTGATGGAAAAAGTTGTGCATGTTTTTTTGTTTTTATACGATATTATATATTTGTAAGATATAAACTATCTAAAAGCAGAGAAGCAACTTAGGAGGAAAAAATGGAAGAAATAGTTTTAAAGATTATAATTCACGCTGGAAATGCAAAATCCATGCTTTATGAAGCACTTAGTTGTGCAAAGGAAAACGATTTTAAAAAAGCAGATGAATTGATTGAAAGTGCAAACGAAGAAATTTTAAAGGCACATAAAGTACAAACTGAACTTATACAAAAAGAAGCTGGAGGAGATAAGTCAGATATATCTATATTGTTAATTCACTCTCAAGACCATTTAATGACTTGTATGAGCGAGAGAAATCTTATCAAAGAAATGATTATATTAAGAAAAGAAATTCAAAAATTAAAATAAAAAAGATTAAGGGGGATTTAGAAGAATGAAAAGAAAAGTATATTTATTTTGTAGTTTTGGAATGTCAACAAGTTTGCTTGCAGGTAAGATGCAAAAGGTAGCTGATGAGCATAATTTACCAATAGAAGTAGAAGCATTTCCGATAGCAGAAATTGATAAAATAGTTGCAGAAAAAAATCCAGATTGTATATTATTAGGGCCACAAGTTAAGTACATGTTAAAGGAATTAAAGCCAAAGTTTGAAGCACAAGGTAAGCCTATAGATATGATAAATGAAGCTGATTATGGAACTATGAATGGTGAAAAAGTATTAAAACTTGCTATAAAGTTAATAAAATCTAAACAAGTGTAGGATTATAATAGAAAATAATTGGAAATGAGGGTGGATAGATGAATAAATTGGAAAGAATACTTATGCCATTGGCTGAGAAAATAGGTAAAAATAAATTATTAATTGCAATTAGAGATGGTTTTTTAGTATCATCACCATTATTAATAATAGGTTCGTTATTTTTATTGGTAGCAAATTTTCCGATAAAAGGATGGGATGAATTTGTAGGCCAAATTTTTGGTTCAGATTGGGCTGTTAAATTACAACAACCAACTGTAGCTACATTTGAAGTAATGACTCTACTTGCAGTTCTAGGAATTGGATATTATTATGCAAAACAAATAGATGTAGACCCAATAGCATCAGCAGCAGTTGCAATAGTTGCTTTTTTTATAGTAACACCATTTGTGATACCATATACACCAGAAGGAACAACATCAGTTTATATGGTCACAGGAATACCACTGGGGTGGATGGGCTCTAAAGGAATGTTTGTAGGTATGATAACAGCAATAACTTCTGTAAAATTATTTGCAGCAGTTGTCAAAAAAGGATGGACATTAAAAATGCCAGATGGAGTTCCTCCAACTGTATCAAAATCATTTGCTGCATTAATACCAAGTGCAATAGTTATGATAGTCTTCTTTTTAGTTAAGATAGCCTTTGAAGCTACGCCATATGTAAGTATACATGAATTTATATTTAAATTTTTACAGATGCCATTGTTAAAACTAGGAAATAGCTTGGGTGCTATGGCAATCGCTTACATATTCTTACACTTATTCTGGTTCTTTGGAATAAATGGAAGTAGTGTTGTTGGAGCTGTATATAATCCTATATTAAAGATTTTATCAGCTGAAAATTTAGCTGCATTTCAAGCTGGTTCAAAAATACCAAACATAATAACTGGTCAATTCCAAGATATGTTTGCAACATTTGGTGGAGCTGGTAGTACACTATCATTAGTCATAGCTATGTTATTAATATGTAAAAGTAAACGTATAAAGTCAATGGGAAAATTATCAATCTTACCAGGAATATTTGGTATAAATGAGCCATTGATATTTGGTCTACCAATAATGCTTAACCCAATATTATTGATACCATTTGCAATAGTTCCAACAATAAATATAATAATAGCTTATTTCTGTATGTCAGCAGGTTTGGTACCACTTACAAATGGAGTCCAATTACCATGGACAACTCCAATTATATTCTCTGGTTTTCTAACAACAGGATGGCAAGGGGCTGTCTTACAATTAGCACTTCTTGTACTAGGAATATTTATGTATATGCCATTTATAAAAATGCTGGACAAACAATATTTGAGAGAAGAAAAGACAAATGTTGAAGAGGAAGATGATGAGATATCTTTTGATGATTTAGTATTATAGGAGGAATATTATGAAAAAAATAGTTATGATATTGGATCAAATACAAGCTGGTGCTGGAGGAAAAGAAAAAAATAATATACCTCCTGCTGGAAAATCAAGCCCATTAGGTCCAGGTATAATGATGGAACCATTTTTAGATGATTCTAAAGTAATAGCTACATTATTTTGTGGAGACGAATTTTTTATAAATAATGAAGAAGATGTAACAAACAAAATGATAGCCATGGTAAAAAAATTAAATCCTGATGTAGTAATTTGTGGTCCAAGTTTCAATTATGAAAATTTTTCTAAGATGTCAGCTATATTATGCAAAAATATAAATGATAAGACTAATATATCAGCGTTTGCAGCTATGTCAGAAGAAAATATAGATATAATAAACGAATATAGAAATGATATATGTATAGTTAAAACACCAAAAAAAGGTGGAATTGGACTTAACGATTCATTAAACAACATATGTAAATTAGCAAAATCAATGGCAAATAAAGAGGATATAACTTTAATGAGAGAAGAATTTTGTTATTAATACAAATCTAAGTAATATAATATTTATAATGAAAACAGATTACTAGAATCTATATAATAAGGAGGGGAATTTTGACATGTGGGGAATGATAGCAACATGGAGAATGGCTCTAGAAGGTATAACTGAGGCATCAGAGAGTTTGGAAAAAGGTATGGAAGCAGGAGATGCAGTAGAGCTTGCTGTAAGAAGAGTCGAAGATTATCCATTCTATAAGTCAGTTGGTTATGGAGGACTTCCAAATGAAAACTGTGAGGTAGAACTTGATGCTGCATTTATGGATGGTAATACATTAGATATTGGAGCAGTTGCTGGGATAAGGGATTATTCTAATCCTGTCAGCATAGCGAGAAAACTTAGTTATGAGAAGGTAAATAATTTCTTGGTCGGAATAGGTGCTGAAGAGTATGCCCATAAAAATGGATTTGAAAGAAAAAATATGTTGACCGACAGAGCAAAGTTGCATTATAAAAAGAGAAAAAAAGAAACTTTAGACAAGGGATTGAGTCCATATTCGGGTCATGATACTGTTGGAATGATATCTTTAGATAAAAATGGGAAGATGTGTGCAGCTACTTCAACAAGTGGATTATTTATGAAGAAAAGAGGCAGAATAGGAGATTCTGCACTATCAGGTTCGGGATTTTTTGTTGATAGTAGTATAGGAGGAGCTACAGCTACTGGTCTAGGAGAAGACTTGATGAAGGGATGTATATCTTATGAAATAGTTAGACTTATGAAAGAAGGAAAACATCCACAAGAAGCTTGTGATATAGCAGTAAATGAACTTGATAAACAGCTTATTAAAAGAAGAGGGAAAGCTGGTGATTTATCACTAGTTGCCATGAACAATAAGGGCGAATGGGGAGTAGCTACAAATATAGCTGATTTTACTTTTTCAGTAGTAACTGAGGAAGAAGCACCTACAGTCTATATTTCAAATAGAGTGAATGGGAAAACTATACATAAGGTTATATCAAATGAATGGATGGAAGCATATGAAGCTAGAATAAAAGCTCCAATAGAAGTGAAAGAATAAATCAGTCATATAATAATGTAGAGTTTTTTATAATAAGGAGATTTTTATGAATATCATAAATAATAAAGTAGATGAATTAAGAGAAGACTTATTAAGTGATATTATAGATATTGTAAAAATACCTAGTGTTAAAGGGGAGTCAGAAAATGGCTTCCCTTTTGGCGAAAAAGTAGGTAAAGCACTTAATAAAGCATTAGAAATATCAAAAAAATTGGGATTTAAGGTTAGAAACTTAGATAATTATATTGGTTACGCAGAATATGGAGAGAGTGAAGATTACATTTGCGTGATTGGTCATGTAGATGTTGTACATGAAGGTGAAGGTTGGGAGTATCAACCTTATAAAGGAGAAAAAGCCGATGGAAGAATTTATGGTAGAGGAGTATTAGATAATAAAGGACCTATAATATCTGCTTTATATGGATTGTATGCTATTAAAGAATTGGCTTTAGATTTAGATAAAAAAGTTAGAATAATCTTTGGTACAAACGAAGAGAGTGGATTTGAAGATATACCATATTATTTAGAAAAAGAAAAAGCTCCTCTTATGGGATTTACACCAGATTGCAAGTATCCTGTTGTATATGGTGAAAAAGGAATGGCAAAGATTAGAATCAAAAGCAAAAATACCTATGAAGAAGACACATTTTTAGGTTTTATAGAAAACATGTCTGAAAATGTGCTTGTTATATATAAAGAGTTAAATAAAGAGAATAGTGATATTATATTGGATATAAAGGTAAAATACGATTTTAGTTATAAACTAAAAAATGTATTAGATGAAATAAAATTTAGTTTTCCAAATAGTATTGAAGTAGAAGTAATTTCTAATTTTAATCCTGTATATTTTGATAAAGAGAGTGAGCTTATTAAAAAACTTCAGATAGCATATGAAAGAGTTACATTATTAGATGGAACTCCAGTAACAACCAATGGAGGTACATATGCAAAAGTAATGCCAAATATAGTTCCATTTGGACCTTCATTTCCAGGACAAAAAGGAATAGCTCATAATCCTGATGAATACATGGATATAGAAGATATAATTTTAAATGCAAAGATATTTGCAAATGCAATATATGAATTGGCGAAGGAGTAATTATGTTAGAGATAATAGGAATGACAGTAGAAGACGCTAAAATTATAGAAGATTGTGGCGCAGATAGAATAGAGCTGGTTAGTGCTTTAACTGAAGGTGGATTGACACCAAGTTTTGGTCTTATAGAAAGAGTTGTTAACAGTGTAAAGATACCTGTGAATGTAATGATAAGACATCATGCAAAAAGTTTTACTTATAGTGAAGAAGATATAACAATCATGCAAAAAGATATAAGCATAATTAAAGATATTGGTGCTAATGGAGTTGTATTTGGTATGTTAGATAAAAACAATAACATAGATGAAAAAAATTTAAATGTTTTGTTAGAATGTTGTGATAATCTTGATGTTACATTTCATAGAGCTATAGATGAATCAAGTATAATGGATAGTATTAAAATTTTGAAGGATTATAATAAAATTACAAATATATTAACATCAGGTGGAAAGGGCAATATAGTTGATAACATACAAACAATAAATAATATGATACTTAATTCTAATCATATAAAAATTCTTTTAGGTGGAGGACTTAATTTCAGCAATATAGAGAAGATAAAGGAATTAACTAAAGCAAGCAATTTTCATTTTGGTACAGCTATTAGAATAAATAACAGTCCTTTTGAAGATATAGATAAACAAAAACTTAAACAGCTTGTAAATATAATTTCAAAATAATACAAACATTAAATATTTAATCTAAATAATGAGTGTGAGTTAATTATAATTTGGGTATATGCATGATAATAGGTATTAAGTATGAAATTATTGTTGGAGGTGCTTTACTACTTTTATATAGTCTTGAATACTAATAATGAAAGAAAAAATAAAATATGGAGGTTTTAGAGGGTTTATATTTATAAAAGATTTATAAAAGTCGAACGGCATATAATACATATAATTTCCTAAAATTACCAACTTATGACATGAATTCACATATTAATAAACAATTAATGGAGATATTTGTGGATATAAACAGTAGCAAAAATAGCTTTAAATAAACAAATACAAGAGTTATTAACAATTTTATCCACATTATCCACAGGTAGTTGTAATAATATTAATCCACATAAGTTTTTAAATAACTAAAAATGATAAATAATTCTATCAATTGAATATAAAAAATCATAAAAGTTAATAATAAAAAGAGGATTATGAAAGTTCGTGTAGAATATATTATTAAAGTATAAATTTTCTTATACTGGCATAATTGAAGGGAGATGTACTTATGAACATAATTATATCTGGAAAACAAATCGAATTAACTGATGCAATAAAAAGTAAAATCGAAAACAAACTAAGTAAGTTAGATAATTACATTCATCCAGACACTGATGTAAAAGTTACAGTAAGTGCTAAAAAAGCAAGACAAAAAATAGAGGTAACAATAGCTACTGTAAATGGTCCTATAATTAGAGCAGAAGATATGCAGGAAAATTTATACACAGCTATAGATGTTGTATATGATAAATTAAGTAAACAATTAAAAAAATATAAAAAGAGATTACAAGATAAACATAAAGACAACAAGAGCATAAGATTCCAAGATGCAGAAATAAATCTAGCTGATGAGCAAGAAGATTATGGGGATGAAAATCAAGAATTAGTAATTCAAAGACGTAAAAAATTTAGTGTTAAACCAATGAGCGAAGAAGAAGCTGTATTACAAATGGAGTTAATAGGACATGACTTTTATATGTTCAAGAATATAGATTCAGATGAAATAGCAGTAGTTTATAAGCGTCATAATGGTGGATATGGTATAATAGAACATGAATAAAGCAATTTAGATTTAATCATATTAGCTATCGATAAATAAATTATCGATAGCTTTTTAAATTAATATTAAAAGTATAGTTTTTATGGTAAAATGAATAATAGTACAATAAAGAACGAGGAGAGATGTAAAATATGAGCTTTATGGATAATTTATTCAACATGGCAGATAAAAAAGAATTAAAAAAGTTCAATAAAACTGTTGATATAATAGATTCATTAGAACCTAAATTTGAATCTATGGCAGACTCGGAACTTAAAAATATGACAAATATATTTAAAGAAAGATTAGCAAATAATGAAAGTATAGATGATATACTTCCAGAAGCTTTTGCAGTAGTTAGAGAAGTTTCTAAGAGAGTGTTAGGACTTAGACACTATAGAGTCCAAATGGTTGGAGGTATAGTGTTACATCAAGGAAGAATAGCCGAAATGAAAACAGGTGAAGGTAAAACTTTGGTTGCAACTGCTCCTGTTTATTTGAATGCCCTTACAGGAAAAGGTGTACATGTTGTAACAGTAAATGATTACCTTGCAAAACGTGATAGAGACCAAATGGCAAAAATATATGAATTTTTAGGAATGAGTGTAGGTGTTATTATACATGGTCAAAATCCAAAAGTTAGAAAAGAGCAATATGATTGTGATATAACTTATGGTACAAATAATGAGTACGGATTTGACTACTTAAAGGACAATATGGTAATACACAAAGAGCAAAGAGTTCAAAGAGGATTAAATTATGCTATAGTGGATGAGGTTGACTCTATACTAATAGATGAAGCTAGAACACCACTTATCATATCTGGGCCTGGCGACAAATCAACTCACTTATATTCAGATGCAAATACATTTGTGTTAACTCTAAAACCAGATGATTACGAATTAGAAGAAAAAGACAAGGCGGTATCTCTAACAGCATCAGGTATACAAAAGGCAGAAGTATATTTTAATGTTGATAATATAACTGATATATCTCATACAGAGTTATACCATCATATAAATCAGGCTTTAAGAGCACATGTAATAATGAAGAAAGATGTTGACTATGTTGCTAAAGATGGAGAAATAGTAATAGTTGATGAGTTTACTGGTAGACTTATGTTTGGTAGAAGATATTCAGAAGGTTTACACCAAGCAATAGAAGCTAAAGAAGGTCTTAAAATACAAAGAGAATCTAAAACACTAGCTACTGTAACATTCCAAAACTACTTTAGAATGTATAAAAAACTTTCTGGTATGACTGGTACAGCAAAAACAGAAGAAGAAGAGTTTAAAGCAATTTATAAAATGGACGTTTTCCAAGTACCTACCAATAAGCTTATGGTAAGAGAAGATTTACCAGATTCTGTATACAAAAGTGAAATAGGTAAATTTAATGCTGTAGCACAAGAAATAATTGAAAGACATAAAGTTAATCAGCCAATACTTGTAGGTACAGTATCGATAGAAAAATCAGAATTATTATCACAAATATTAAAGAAAAAAGGCATTAAACATGAAGTATTAAATGCTAAGCATCATGATAAAGAGGCAGAGATAATAGCACAGGCTGGTAGATTAGGCGCTGTTACAATAGCTACAAATATGGCTGGTCGTGGTACAGATATAGTTTTAGGTGGAAACCCAGATTTCTTAACTAAGAGAGAAATGAGAAGAAATGGATTTAAAGAGGAAATAGTAAATAGGGTAGATACTCCAATAGAAGGTATACCTGTAAAAGGTAATGAGACTCTATTTGAAGCTAGAGCGGAGTATGAAAGACTATTTGAAAAGTTTAAACAACAAACACAAGAAGAACAAAAACAAGTTGTAGAAGCAGGTGGACTTGCTATAATTGGTACAGAGAGACATGAATCTCGAAGAATAGATAACCAGTTGAGAGGTCGTGCTGGTCGTCAAGGTGATCCAGGTAGTTCAAGATTTTATATAGGTCTTGATGATGACCTTATGAGATTGTTTGGAAGTGATAGGATATCTGGAATTGTAGATAAAATAGGTCTTGAAGAAGATATGCCAATAGAACATAGAATATTATCTAAATCTATTGAAGGAGCACAAAAGAAAGTTGAAGGTAAAAACTTTGGAATAAGAAAGCATGTACTTCAATACGATGATGTTATGAATAAACAAAGAGAAATAATATATGCAGAAAGAAAGCGTGTATTAGAAGGCGAAGATTTACAAGAGCAAATACAGTCAATGACTCATTCTATAATAGAGGAAGCTGTGACTCTTTATACACAAGATAAAGGGTTTGATGAAGATGGATTTAAAGAGCATATGTATAATCTGTTCTTACCAAAAGGTAGCATAGAGATACCAGAAATAGAAAAACTTAATCCAGTTGAAATAACAGAAAAAGTTTATGAAATAGCTATGAAGATATACACTTCAAAAGAAGAACAAGTAGGCTATGAAAGAATGAGAGAGGTTGAGAGAGTAATCTTACTTCAAGCTGTTGATAACCATTGGATAGACCATATAGATGCTATGGACCAATTACGTCAAGGTATCGGTCTTCGTGCTGTAGGTCAACAGGACCCAGTTATTGCTTATAAAATGGAAGGTTTTGACATGTTTGATGAAATGAATAAACATATCAAAGAAGATACTGTAAGATATTTATTTAATATAACAATAGAAACTCCAGTGGAAAGAAAAGCAGTTGTAGATGTTGAAAATCTATCTTCACCATCAGATGGGACACTTCCAACAAGTAAAACAGTTAAAAAAGATGAAAAAGTTGGAAGAAATGACTTATGCCCTTGTGGAAGTGGTAAAAAATATAAAAACTGTTGTGGTAGATAATCTTGGAGGATTAAATGTTAAAGATACAAGAGTATAGACATAGCGTGGAGCAAATAGCTTCAAATTTAGAAGAATTGAGGGTTTCTCTTTGACATAGCTTCATTGATGGAAAAGATGCAGATTAATGAAGAAAAGATGAACAAACAGGATTTTTGGAATGATAATGAGTTTGCTCAAAGAGTACTTCAAGAAAATAAATCTTTAAAAGAGACACTAGAAGAATATGAAAGTTTAAAAAATTTATTAGAAGATATAGAAGTATTAATTGAAATAGGTCTAGAAGAAGAGGATGATTCTGTAGAAAAGGATATAGAAAAGTCCATAGAATCAATAGAAGAAAAATTATCTGAAATTAAAATAAAAACTCTTCTAAGTGGAGAGTACGACAAAAATAATGCCATATTATCTATAAACGCTGGAACAGGTGGATTAGATGCCCAAGATTGGGCTCAGATGCTTTTGAGAATGTATATAAGATGGTCAGAAGGCAAGGGCTATAAAGTTAAGCTTTTAGATATAATATCAGACCCTGAAGCGGGAATAAAGACAGCTACAATTCTTGTAGAGGGAACAAATGCTTATGGATACTTAAAGAGTGAAAAAGGTGTTCATAGGTTGGTAAGAATATCTCCTTTTGACCCATCAGGAAAAAGACATACTTCATTTGCATCTATAGATGTAACACCAGAGCTAGATGAGAACATAGAAGTAGAAATTAATCCATCAGATTTAAAGATAGACACATATAGAGCATCTGGAGCTGGAGGGCAACATGTAAATACAACTGATTCAGCAGTTAGAATAACACATATCCCTACAGGTGTAGTAGTTCAGTGTCAAAATGAGAGGTCTCAACATCTAAATAAAGATAGAGCTATGAGATTTTTGATGGCAAAATTGATAGAATTAAAAGAATTGGAACAAAAAGAAAAAATAGAAGACATACAAGGGAAATATTCACAAATAACATGGGGTAGTCAAATTAGGTCATATGTTTTTCAACCATATAAATTGGTTAAAGACCATAGAACCAATGCTGAGTTTGGAAATGTAGATAGTGTAATGAATGGAAATATAGACCTATTTATTAATGAATACTTAAAAATGAATAAAACAGTTTAATAAATATGCACTGTAATTAAGAGATATGTATAAGAAGGTTAGTGCTTACTATGCACTTACAGCACTTAGGCTGAGGACGACAACCCTCAGCCTTCGTTCTGTTTATTATTATACTTATGAAAAAAATAACATTAGGAGTGAAAAAATTGGATATAAATCAAATCTTAAAAAAAGAATTTAATCTTAGAGATGAGCAAATAAACAATACATTAAAACTTATTGATGAGGGTAATACAATACCATTTATAGCTAGGTACAGAAAAGAAATGACTGGTGAGATGAGTGATGTCACACTAAGAGAATTTCATGAAAAATTGATGTATTTAAGAAACCTTCAAAGTAGAAAAGATGATGTAGTTAGACTAATAGATGAGCAAGGAAAGCTAACAGATGAAATAACAAAAAATATAGAAAAAGCAAAGACATTACAAGAAGTAGAAGATATCTATGCTCCATATAAACAAAAGAAAAGAACTAGAGCAATAATAGCTAAGGAAAAGGGATTAGAAAACTTAGCATTGTCAATACTAGAGAATAGTCTAGATAGTATAGAAATAGAAGCAAAGAATTATATTGATGAGGAGAAAGAAGTTCTCTCTGTTGAAGATGCATTAAAAGGTGCGAGAGATATAATTGCAGAATTAGTTTCAGATGATGCTAAGATTAGAAAATATATAAGAGAATTAGCTTTAAGAGAAGGCATGATAGTTAGCAAAAGTTCTACTGATGAGAAATCAGTTTATGATATGTATTATGATTATAATGAAGCAGTAAAGAGTATGGCTCCACATAGAGTTTTGGCGATAAATCGAGGAGAAAAAGAGAACTTTCTAAAAGTTAAGTTAGAAATAAATAATGATAAAGTTTTAAATTACATAATAAATGAATATGTAAATGATAAAAATTTCAAAAATAAAGAAGAAATCGTAAGCTCAATAGAAGATTCTTATAAAAGATTAATTTTTCCATCAATAGAAAGAGAAATAAGAAATCATTTAACAGAAATAGCTCAAGAAAGAGCTATAAGTGTATTTGGAAAAAATGTTAAAAGTTTATTGCTTCAACCACCAGTTAAAGACAAGGTAGTTATGGGATTTGACCCCGCATTTAGAACTGGATGTAAAATAGCTATAGTAGATAAAAATGGTAAACTATTAGATTATACAACAGTATACCCAACAGACCCTCAAAATGATGTGGAAGGGGCAAAGAAAGTTTTAAAAGGATTGATTGAAAAATATGATATAGATATAATTTCAATCGGTAATGGTACTGCATCTAGAGAATCAGAAACTTTTGTATCAGAAATGATAAAAGAGATAGATAGGGAAGTGCAATATGTTATAGTTAGTGAAGCCGGAGCCTCTGTTTATTCGGCATCTGAACTTGCGAACGAAGAACATCCAGATATAAATGTATCAATAAGGGGAGCTATATCTATAGCTAGAAGATTACAAGACCCATTAGCAGAGCTTGTAAAAATAGACCCTAAAAGTATAGGTGTAGGTCAATATCAGCATGATTTAAATAAAAAGAGACTAGAAGAAGTACTAGATGGTGTTGTTGAAGATTCTGTAAACAGTGTTGGAGTAGATTTAAATACAGCATCATACTCTCTACTAGAGCATATTGCAGGAATAAGTAAGGCCATTGCAAAAAACATAATAGCATATAGAGAAGAAAATGGAGACTTCACATCAAGAGTACAACTTAAAAAAGTAAAAAGACTTGGACCTCAAGCATTTACTCAATGTGCTGGATTTATGAGAATCTTAGATGGTAAAAACCCACTAGATAATACAGGTGTGCATCCTGAAAGTTATGATATATGCAAAAAAATGATTGAGATAATAGGATACTCTTTAAATGATATAAAAAATAAAAATATAGAAGAAATAGATGAGAAAATAAAAGAGATTGGATTGAGAGAATTAAGTGAAAAACTGGAAGTAGGTCAAGTCACTTTAAGAGATATTATATCTGAAATTAAAAAGCCAGGAAGAGACCCAAGAGAAGAAGGAATAAAACCTATTCTTAGAACTGATGTCTTAAAAATTGAAGACATACAAGAAGGAATGTCTTTAAAAGGTACAATAAGAAATGTTGTAGATTTTGGTGCATTTGTAGATATCGGAATAAAAAATGATGGATTAGTCCATAAATCAGAAATGAGTAATAGCTTTGTAAAAGACCCTATGAGTATTGTTACAGTAGGAGATATAGTCGATGTAAAAGTTATTGGAATTGACTTAAATAAAAAGAGAGTAGCTCTATCAATGAAAAAATAAATAAGCTTATGTATGTTTGTTTTTGATACTATATTTGTAAGTATGATTTATAGAATATATAAGTATTAAAAAAGTGTAAAATTATATTGTAAAAAACAATGTTAGAAAGAAGTACGAGAGTCTTGAAAATCAGGAGGAAAATGAATGATTTTTATAAAAAATGGTAAAATAAATACCGTAACAAATGGAATAATTCAAGGAGATATCCTTATAGATGAAGGAAAAATAATAGAAATAGGGGAAAATCTAATAGCACCTTTAGATGTTGATATAATAGATGCAAGTAATAAACTTGTGTTCCCTGGATTTATAGATGCTCATACTCATTTGGGGCTATGGGAAGATGGCATAGGTTTTGAAGGGGCAGATGGAAATGAAGAAACTGACCCAATAACACCACAACTAAATCCTATAGATGGTATTAATCCAATGGATAGAACATTTAAAGAAGCTTTTGAAGGTGGTATAACTTCTGTATGTACAACACCTGGAAGTGCAAATGTTATGGGTGGTCAATGTATAGCCATAAAAACATATGGAAGAAGAATTGACAAAATGGTAATAAAAAATCCAGTTGCATCTAAAATAGCATTTGGAGAAAATCCAAAAAGTTGTTATGGTCAAGATGATAAATCTCCACAGACTAGAATGGCTATAGCGGCTTTGCTTAGAGAGAACTTAAAAAAAGCAGAAGAATATCTAGAGGATATTGATGTATATGAGAGCCATGATGATGAAGACTGTGAAAAGCCTGAATATGATATAAAAATGGAAAGCTTAATACCTGTATTGAGGAGAGAAATTCCATTTAAGGCACATGCTCATAGAGCTGATGATATGTTTACAGCAATAAGAATTGCAAAAGAATTTAACTTAAAACTTACATTAGACCATTGTACAGAAGGTCATCTTGTTGTAGAAGAATTAGTAGAAGAAGGATTTCCTGTAATAGTAGGCCCATCTTTATCAGAAAGGTCTAAGTTTGAACTTAGAAACTTGACATTTAATACAGCTGGAATACTTTCAAATGCAGGTCTTGATGTATGTATAATGACAGACCATCCAGTGATACCAGTTCAATATCTTCCAATATGTGCAGGCATAGCTGTTAAACATGGTATGAAAGAAGAAAAGGCAATAGAATCAATTACAATAAATCCAGCTAAGACTTTAGGAATAGAAGATAAAGTAGGTTCTATAGAAGTTGGTAAAGATGCAGACATAGTAATATGGGATAATTCCCCACTAGAGATTCAAAGTAATGTGCTTTACACTATAATAAATGGAAAAATAGTATATGAGAAAAAATAACTTGACAATTATTAAAAAATTAACTAATATAAGAGTGTAAGGAAAATTAAAAAATCAAAGAAGATCTTCGGGGCAGGGCGAAATTCCCTACCGGCGGTATAGCCCGCGAACTACTTAGGTGGTTGATTTGGTGAGATTCCAAAGCCGACAGTAAAGTCTGGATGAGAGAAGATATTTATGGAATATAAATAAGTTTATTTTAGTTTGTTTAAACTATGTCCATAAAAACTCGAAGATAGGATCTTCGAGTTTTTTGTTTTTCCTAAAAAATATAAACTATTGATTAGGAGGAAAGTAGTTATGCAAAATACAGTAAAAAGAGGAAATATGATTTCAACAAGAACTTTGGTGGTTATGTCAATTTTATCTGCAATATCTTATTTATTGATGTTTATTCAAGCACCAATACCAGGTATTTTTCCAGATTTCTTAAAAATTGACTTATCAGATATCCCAGCAATATTTGGCGGAATGTCTTTAGGACCATTAGTTGGATTTGGTGTAGTTGTAGTAAAAAATATACTACAAATGATAACAGCGACAACAACTGGAGGAGTAGGAGAATTTGCAAATATATTAATTGGTGGCTCTTATGTACTTATACTTTGTTATTCATATAAGAGAAGTAAAGATTTAAAAGGTGTAGTAATTGGATTTGTATTAGGAACAATAACTATGACTATAATTGGTTCATTGGTGAATTATTTTGTAATGTTACCACTTTATGGGCAATTAATGGGACTAGATGCTATAATAGGTCTAGGTTCAGCTATAAACCCTCAAGTTCATGATTTATTTACTTTTGTAATTTGGATGATAGCTCCATTTAATGTATTAAAGGCTGTTGTAATAT
This sequence comes from Clostridioides sp. ZZV14-6387, assembly GCF_020657835.1. Classification (NCBI taxonomy): domain Bacteria; kingdom Bacillati; phylum Bacillota; class Clostridia; order Peptostreptococcales; family Peptostreptococcaceae; genus Clostridioides; species Clostridioides sp. ZZV14-6387. The sequence continues at coordinate 45,279 of NZ_JAGWCW010000017.1, read as the reverse complement.
CCTTAGTAACGTTACCACTTTACAAAAAAATGGGTAATGTAATAAAAAAATAATTAGACAAGAAAATATAAAATTTAAAAATTAAACGCATTGAATAGCCATAATTTATTTGTAACTTCAGTCCTACACTGTGATTGATATATTAAATATATTATGGCTTTATTAATTTATCAAAAATTGTATATAAAATAAGAAATATTTAGACAAGTTTAATTTTTGAAATAAAGGAAGAATTAAAACGATTAACTATTAAAATACTAAAAAGGTATCTATAATACACAAAGCGAATTTATAATAAACAAAAAATAAAGATATTATTAAAAATAAATAAAGATTTATGCTTTATTTATTAATAATATCTAATTTAATAATGATAGGGGTGTATATAGATGAACATATCTAAAAAATTGAAAAATTTATTTTTAGATGATAAAGGGTATTATTTTAATAGTAATTGGGAAAATATTCATATAGGTATTGATAACTCAAAATTGGAAAAGTCTTTAAAGTATATTACAAATGAATATATTGAAAATATGGAAAGTGTAAAGTATGATTATCGTGAATTAAAAAATATAAAAAATCAAACTGATGGGATGTGTATACTAGCAATAAGGCAGAATTATAAAGCACTAGAGTATATAAAAGAACAAACAGAAGAATTATGTTTAGAGGCGATAAGATATAACTATAAAGCACTAGAATATGTAAAAGAACAGACAGAGTATATATGTCTTGAAGCCATAAAAAAGGACTGTAATGCACTTAAATATGTAAGAAATAAAACTGATGAGCTTATTATAAAAGTAATAAGGTGTTCTTCTAATATAGATGTTGTAAGTATTTTAAAAGCTTTAGAAGTTCAAACAAGGAGTATATGTTTAGAAGCAATTAAAAAAGATGGTAGATGTCTTGCATATGTTAGAGAGCAGAGCGAAGAATTATGTATGGAAGCGATTAGGCAAAATTATAAAGCACTACAATATGTAAAAAATCAAACAGATAAAATGTGTATAGAAGCTGTAAATCAAAATGGTATGGCATTGCAATATGTAAATAAGCAAACAGATAATATATGTATGGAAGCTGTCAAACAAGATGGAAGAAGTCTACAGTTCGTTAATAATAAGACAGAAGCAATATGTATAAAAGCCATAAGATATCTAGATAAAAGATATAATATTAAAGATATGTTATGTTTAGCTATTATATAATACTATGTGACACTAGATAGCAGTTAAATACTAGCTTTTACTACTATCTAGTAATAAATATTTGACTGACATTTAACTGACAAATAAAAAAATATGTGATTAACTGACATCTCACTGACCATTATTTAAATAGTATTTTACTCAAGTTTTCAGATGCTTCTCTGTCCATCTCTTCTAAAACATGAGAGTATCTATTCATAGTTATTTTTATATCTGTATGTCCTAATCTTTCTGATATAGTTTTTATATTAGTTCCCGACAATAGCATCAAAGTTGCATTTGTATGTCTAAGCTCATGCAATTTTATATATCTAAGATTGTTATTTTCTAATAATTTTTTAAAAGGTTTAAAGAATGTTTGTTGTTTCCAAAGACGAAAATTTTTATTTAAGCATATTAAATCTAATTCATTTTTTAGTATACCTTGTAATTTTAATTTATTTTGTCTTATTTTTTCTTCTTTTAATAAGTTTATTAATTCAATTGGTGCTGTTAATCTTCTTTTAGATTTCTCTGTTTTAGGTGATTTAAAAGTTACTTCTCCACGAACATAAATCATTGTTTGTTTTATATTTATAATTCCTTCATCAAGTTCAACATCACACCATCTAACCGCTACAGCTTCTCCAAAACGTAATCCAAGTGTTAACATTAAATAAATAGGGATAGCTAAGTTAGTACCAAGACATTTTTCCAATAGAAGTTGGGCTTCTTCTTTAGTATAAAAATTAGTTACAGATGTATTTTTTTTGCTTGGAGTTATTACAAACTTAGAAATATCCTCTTGTATTTCTCTAAGTCTGTAAGCTTCATGCAATAAAGCATTTAAGAAACCAATTGAATTTTTCGCAGAATTTAAAGAATATTTTTTATAGATTTTATTAACATATGTTTGTAGAAGGTTTGGAGTAATATCAATTAATTTTGTATCTTCAAAAAAAGGCTTAATTTGATTTCTAATTATACTTTGTCTATTTCTTAAAGTATATGGAGAAAAATTATCTTTTTTTTCATCTATATACTTATAGCATCTTTCTACAAGTGTTATATCTCTTGGAGCAACAAACTTATTATTGTTTATAGTCGATTTTATTTCAATTAAATGTTTTTCAGCATCTTTTTTCTTTTCATAACTTCCATAACTTTTTTGTTTCTTTTTCCCAGTTTCTTCTTCCACATACTCCACATATACATGAAATTTTTCATTTCTTTTTCTTATAAAAGCTGATTTGATGTTCATATGTACACTCCCTTTAAAATATAAGTATATTTACTTATATTTTATATTAATAATACAAGATGTAAAGTATATTTGTTATGTAAATATTTGGAATAAAATATTTTGTATTTTAAAAATATATAAAATATTTTATGTTATTTTCAAAATAGTATGAAACTGTATAAAACAACATGTTATTACAATTTTTTCCATTTGTATTATGTTGAAAAAGTGTTAAAATTGTTATAACAAATGATAATTTCCGGAAATATTTGTTTGTAAGAAAGAAATATTAGGGGGCGTTATTGTGTTTAAAATAGCAGTTTGTGAAGATGAAGAAGTTCAAAGAGATATAATATTTGAGTATATAGAAATGTTTTTGAAAGAAGACAAATATAAGATTTTTCATTTTAAGAATGGAGAGGAACTATTAAAAGATTATATTAAAGTAGATGTAATTTTCATGGATATAGAGTTTGAAAATTCAGAAGGAAGAAATGGATTAGATACAGCAAAAGAAATAAGAAAAATAGATGAAGATGTTTCTATAATATTTACAACAGCATTTGTAGACTATGCTCTGCAAGGTTATAAAGTTAGAGCTTTTGACTATTTAGTAAAACCAATTTCGTATGACAAATTTGAAAGCATGATGACAAAATATTTTCTTGAAAAAGCTAAAGAAAAAAAGTTAATTGAATTTAAAATAAGAGATGAAATAAAAGTCATAAAAGTAGAGTCAATAGTATGTATTGAAACATCAAGCAAATATATAAAAGTACATACTAAAACTGAAAGTTTTTTCACTACTACAAAAATCAAAGATATCGAAGAAGACCTTCCAAACGAAATTTTTTTCAGATGTCACAAAAGTTTTTTAATAAATTTATTAGAAGTTAGAGACTATAATAACAGAGAAGTGATACTAGGAGAAAGAAAAGATATAAAAGCAACGATTTCTTACAGAAGATATAATTCATTTAAAGAAGGTCTTACTTCTATTCTATGTGGTAAATTTTAAATGAAAATGAATAAAAAAAATCATTTCTAGTCGAAAAATGAATAAATATATGCTTGAAATTGCGTTCAATCCCTTTTTTGCTACGTTCAATCCTAATCGCTTGATTTTTTACTAAAAAGAATTTATTATGTACTTAAAAGATACACATCTTAATTTTAAATAAAAAAATATAAATAAATAAAAAAAGAAAATACTAAAGGGGGTATAATAAAATGAGGGTGATTTTTAACTAAAAATACGAACATATATTCGCGATGTGATAAAGTTTTGAACATATTAATAGGGGATGATGTAAAGTGAAAAAATCAAAAAAAATACTAATTGATACAGGAGATACACTGAATGAATTAAAAAAAAATAATGATGAAAAATTGAAAGAGTACATAAAGTTATTAAAAAAATATTATAAACAAGAAAATAAAAAAGAAAGAGAGTAGTTTTCTCTTCTTTCTTATTTTTTCTCATTAAGTTCTTCTTCAAGAAAAACTTTTGCTATTTTAAGCATTTTTTCTTGACTTGAAGGACTTAATTCGCTAATCATTTTTAAAGCTTCTTTTATGTCATCAGAGAAGTTTAGATTTTCAATTAGTTCTAATTCGCTAATATTGTCTACATTTTTTACATTTACTTTTCCAAGCAAATAATCTGTAGATACATCAAAAAAATCTGATAGTTTTAAAATTATGTCATGAGGAGGGAATCTTTCTTCTTTCTCATAAAAAGAAATCATTTTAGGAGTAAGTCCTAAAAAAGTTGCAAGTTCTTTTTGAGTAATATCCTTTTCTTTTCTTAGTTCTTTTATTCTATATCCAATCATTGTTATTTAGCCACCTTTTATAATTTATATTGAACTATTAGTTCTTAATTAACAATTATAGCTCATTTTTTAAAAAAAAGCTATTGACAATGTACTAATAGTACTGTACTATTAGTACATAAGATAAAATAAAAGAAGGTGAAAAAATGAATAAACTAAAAGATTTCAGAATACAAAAAGGATTGAGCAGAAACCAGCTAGGTGCTGAGTTAGGTCTTACAAGTAGGTATATAGCTTTCTTAGAGAATGGCGAGAGAGTACCATCTTTAAATACAGCTATAAAAATAGCAAATTATTTCAATACTTCAATAGAATATATTTTTTTGAAAAATAAATGTACTAAAAGTACATTAGAGAAAAAGGGAGTTGAAAGATATGAATAACTTACAAGTAATAGAAAGAAACAACGAAAGAGTTTTAACTACACAACAACTAGCAGATGTATATGAAACAGATGTAAGAAATATAAGTAACAACTTTAATAATAATAAAGAGAGATTTATTGAAGGTAAACATTATTTTTTATTACAGGGTGATGATTTAAAAACTTTTAAAGGTATTCATACAAAATATGAAAGCCTAAAATTTACTTCTAAAATGTATCTTTGGACTGAAAGAGGAGCAAATAGACATTGTAAAATCCTAGATACAGATAAGGCTTGGGAGCAATTTGATAATTTAGAAGAAACACATTTCAAGGTTAAGCAACAGAAGTTAACTTGTATAGAAGATGTATTAATAGAAAGTTTAAAAGAAATGAAAGATTTAAGACTACAAGTTAATCAAGCTAACAATATAGCATTAGAAGCAAAAACAGAAGTTAAAACAATAAAAGAAGTTGTTTCATTAAATGCTACAGACTGGAGAAAGGATACACAACAACTAATTGCAAGAATAGCAAAACAACAAGGTAGTTTTGAACATATAAACATGCTTAGAAGAGAAAGTTATGATTTACTAAACAATAGGTTTGGAGTTGATTTAAATCGAAGATTAATCAATAAAAAAAGAAAGATGGCAGAAGAAGGTGTATCTGAATCTAAAAGAGAGAAAATCAACAATTTAGATGTAATACAAGATGATAAAAAGCTTATAGAGGGTTATGTGGCTATTGTAAAAGATATGGCTTTAAAATACGGAATATCAAGCGATTTAAATAAGAATTAGTTTAAATCGAACTAGCACTTTGAAAATTAAATACAGAATATTCAAAAAGAGGTGAGATAGATTGAGCAGTAAAAAGAAATATACTCTAAGTATTACAGAAGAATTATATGTTAAATGCAAAGAAAAAGCTAATCAAAGAGGTATGTCAGTAAATGAGTACATACTATCAGTGATTAGCAAAAACTTAAAAAATATTTAATTTTTATTAACTTAAACATTAATTTTACCATTTACTTTTTCATAACTTTCAACATGTTTTTTAATTAATTGTTCTATTTCTTTATTGGCAGAACGACCTTCACTTTCAGCTATATACTTGATTTTTTCAAGTAGATTGTTATCTATTCTAAGTGTGTATCTAGGCAATTTTGATGGCATAAATATAGCATCCTCCTTGAGTCTAAATGATGTCACTATTATATCATAAAAATAATTAAAGAAAGAGGGAGATAAAATGAAACATGAGCAAACAACGCTTCGTATACCAGAGGACTTGTACAAAGCGTTGATAGATTTAAGTAGCGAAACTGGAATACCTGTTACATATATTATAATTTATGCGATATGGCAATATTTATCGAATGTAAGAAGACCAATGTAAAACATAAAAAAGATATATACAATGATTAACTAGAGTATTAACAGAAATCTTATTGTCTTTTGCAATTTTTTCTAATAATGATTTTAAGTGTTCAGGCATTCTCAATGTAAAGCGTATATTTTCTTCAGTTTTATCTGAAACACATTCAAGTCCCTCAACTGTTTCATCTTTTCTTAATATGTCATTGAGAGCATATAGAATAAGCGAAGATTTTGGGATACCAGTTTGAAAGGAGATTTTATCCAAACTTTCATTTAATGGTATGAATATTCTTGCGGTAATAGTAGTCATTTTGACACCTCCTTAATGACATTATACAAAAAAAGTTTGAAAAAGTCTTGACACCTAATAGGTGCGAGAATATAATGGACATATAGACACCTAATAGGTGTCAAAAAGATAGGAGGTAAAACACAATGGAAAAAATAAGAATGACAATAAGACTAGTGCCAAAATTAAATCAAGATGTACAAAATATAGCTAAACTATGTGGGAAAAGTAAAAATTCTATTATTATAGATGCTTGTTGGGATTTTGTTGAGAAAATTAAAAAAGAAAATAAATTTAATATAGGAAGCGAGGAATAAAAATGAATAATTTACAAATATTTGAAAAAATGGAATTTGGACAAATAAGAATGGTTGAAGTTGATAAGAAACCATATTTTGTTGCAACAGACATAGCTAAATGTTTAGGATATGCAAACACAAGTAAAGCAATAAATGACCATTGTAGGTGGGTAACAAAAAGTTACATACCCCATCCGCAAAATGAAAATAAGGTACTAGAAGTAAATGCAATACCCGAAAGTGATATGTATAGATTGATTGTGAATAGTAAACTACCAAATGCAGAAAAATTTGAAAGCTGGGTATTTGATGAAGTTTTACCAACAATACGTGAAACTGGAGGATATATACAAACAACAAATGATATGTCAGATGATGAAATCATGGCAAGAGCATTACAAGTAGCTCAAAGGAAAATAGAAAGTAAAAATAGAGAATTGGAAGAAAAGAATAGATTTATCAATCAGATAGCATCTTCAAAAAATAGTTTACTTGTGAGGGAGGTAGCAAAAGTAATCTCTAAAAGTAACGGAATAATAATTGGTGAGAAAAGGCTATATGAAAAATTGAGACTATGGGGTTTGGTATTTAAAAATTCAACTGAGCCAAAGCAACTTGCAGTAGATAAAGGATATTTAGAAACTGTAGAAGGTACTAGAGAGACATCGACTGGTGTATTTACTTATAGAACAACAAGAGTTACAGGAAAAGGTCAAGAGTACATTCTAAAAAGATTATTAAAGGAAGATGAAGAACAAATATCAATGTTAAGTTAAATCATAACAACACCTTGAAAATTAAATACAGAATATTCAATTAATATAAAGGGAGGTTTGAGAATGAATGTAGCATTACAATTTATAGATACAAAAGACTTAGTTCAAGAATTAATGAATAGAGACGATACAACAGACATCATTAAGATGTTTTTAGATAGACAAGGAATTAAGCAAATGAAGTTAGTCACATTAAAAGAGTTTAAAGAGTATTTGAAAGTGTCAGATGTAACAGCGAGAAATATGGTAAAGGAAGCAGAAACACAAAATCTATATACAGTTATCAAAATCGCAGGATGTTATAGAATAGATTTGATTTCTTTTGAAGAATATGTAATGAAAAATGCAATAAAGGATAAAGATGTAATGAAAAAGAGAAAGGGGGTGATTTAGTTGGAACTAGTGACATACAGAAATGTGCTTTTTTTACTCAAAAATGGAGAAAAGATTGCAACTATAGAGTTAAAAAAGAAGTTTTTAAGAAATAGATTTAAATTAAAAATAAGATAGGAGAGATAATTTGAAAACAATCTATAAAAACAAAGTTTACAAGGTAGAGAGAAACAAAGAGTTATATAAGATTACATACTATGACGAGCAGAGAAGTAACAAGAAGTTTAATAAAGATAAGAAAGTTAAAAGAAGTGCATTAACAAGAGATATAAATGTAGTTAACACATATTTACCAGCTAATTTAAAAATAAAATGAGTTTAATCTATAAATAATTAAAGAAAAGGGTGATTGGATGCAAATGGAGCAAACAACAATACGCCTGTCTAGAGAACTTAAAGACAAGCTTCTAAAACAGGCAAAAGTTAAAGGATATACATTAAAAGATATGGTAGTTTTTATTCTAAAGGATTATCTTCAAAATATTTCTCAAGAATAAATTCAATTTCTCTACCCACAGAACGCTTATCTTTTTGAGCAAGTTGTTCGATTTTCTCAAAAAGAAGTTTATTAATTCTTAGTGTAAATCTCTTATCTTCTTCACGAGTATAAATATCTTTATTGGACATATTTTATCATTCCTTAATACAAAAATTTGACGTCTTTATGACACTTTAATAATAAAATAATTAATAAAGAAAGTCAATAAAAATGCTTGACGTCAAATGTATGACATGGTATTATTGAAACAAGGAAGGAGTTGACGTCAAATGTATGACAAAGACGAGAGAGTAAGGTTTACTTTTAGATTACCAGCAACACTACTTGAAAAAATGAAAATCATAGCATCGACAGAAGGCAGTTCAATGAACTCGCTAATATTGCACATACTTTGGGATTACATAAAAGAAATAGAAAAATAAGGAGGTAATTATGAATAAATTCGATTTAAAGAAAGTTGAAGTAGGAAATGCAGTAAAGGTAAATTGCAAAAGACTTGGTTTTGAAATTGATTGTATCGTAGTAGTGGCAACAGAAAATGAGCTAAATTTAGCTTACTACGACAAAGAAAGAGGATGTATGGAGTATCAAGCTTTAATAACAGAGGATACTCAAGATGGTGATTACGAGATTAAAGTTTTATCTTAGGGGGTGTATTTAATGGAATTAGCTATATCAGTTGCAACAAGTCAAATTAAACAAGCAAAGAAAAGCATAAAAGAATTAAAAGCAAAAGAGGATTATGACAAAGACACTCTAAGCTGGTGGGAAGGTGTTAAACAAGCTAGTGAGAATATACTAGAGTTTTTAGAAATAGAAAATAGGGCATAAGAAAAGAGCCTAATGCGAGGCTCGATTCAAGAACATAATATAAAATATAAGCTAATTATAGCACAAGGGGGAACTAAAATGAAAGCAATTTTATTAAAAAGTTTAGATATAGAGAATTTTAAAGGAGTAAAAGAACTTCATATAGATTTTGAAAATAGAACTAATGTGTCTGGAGAAAATGCAACTGGGAAAACAAGCATATTTGATGCCTTCACGTGGGTAATGTTTGATAAAGATAGCAAGAATAGAAGTGTGTTTGAGATAAAACCTTTAGACCAACAAAATAAGGTCATTAGAGGACTTGTAACAACCGTTACAGCAGTATTAGAAGTTAATAATAAAGAGATAAAGTTAACTAAAAAATATGAAGAAAAGTGGACTAGAAAAAGAGGAGAATCAGAAGCAACTTTTACTAAAAATGAAACAACTTACATGATAAATGATACTCCAATAAAAAAGAGTGAATATGTAAAAGAGATAGCAGAAATAGCAGACGAGGACCAGTTTAAATTACTTACTAATCCATACTTTTTTTCAAATGAACTTAACTGGAAAAAAGCTAGGGAAGTGATTTTAGAGATATGTGGAGACATAACAACAGAACAGATTATAGAAGCTAAACAGGAGTTAACTCCACTAGTTGTAGAGTTTGAAAAGGAAAATAACATAGACAAGATTATTAAAAATAGAAAAGCTAGTAAAAACAATCTATCTAAAGAAAAAGAAGAAATACCAGTAAGAATAAATGAATGTGACAGAGGAATGTATGATGTAGATTTTAAAGAAATTGAAGCTCAACTTAACGCTAAAAAAGCTGATTTAGAAGCTATTGAGGATGAGTTACTAAGTGGCACAAAGGCAAATGAACAGATTTTAAAAGATAAAGAAAAAGTATTTGAACTAAAACAAGAGATACAAAGTATTAAACAATCAGCGAGTGAAAAAGGAAACAAGAAAAGAAATGAGTTAATAAGTGAAAAGGATGAGTTGCAATATAATATTAAAAATTTAAGAAATAATCTTGTTTACTTAGAAAGGGATAACGAGTTAAAAGAAACTTTGAAAAAAAGAGCGATTGAAGAAACAACAAATTTAAGGGACAAATGGACTAAAAAGAGTCAGGAAACATTAGACTTAAGTACTATTCAGACTGAGTGTCCAACTTGCAAAAGAGCTTTAGAAACTAGTGATATAGAAGAAAAGAAAAAGGAAATGTTAGATAATTTTAATCTAAATAAATCTAAAGAATTAAAAGAAATAGCAGCACTAGGCAAGTCTAAAAATGATGATATGGAATTATTTAATACAGAAATTGAAAGATTGAGACTGGATGTAAATAAGACTTTAGAAGAGATACAAGAAAAAGCAGTATTAATAGATAAAATAAAAAAAGAATTAGAAAATACAAAATCTACAGAGATATATCTAGTAGAAGAAGAAAATAGATTAACAGAAATTAGTGTAGAAATAAAAGAGCTAGAAGAAAAAATAAACAATAAAGATGATGAAAAAAACATTGATGAACTAAAAGAAAATAAGAAAAAATTGGCGATTGAAATTGAGTCACTTAATAAAGAACTAGCTAAAAGAGATATTAACAAAGAGCTATTAGATAGAAAAGAGCAGTTGTTAGAAAAAGAAAAAGAATTAGGTATAGAACTAGCTCATCAAGAAAAAATACTCAACTTATGTGAGTTATTTATAAAAACTAAAGTTAGTTTATTAGAAAGTAATATAAGTAGTAAATTTAAGAATGTAACATTTAAGTTATTCAAAGAACAAATAAATGGAGTCATTGAAGAAACTTGTGAAGCTTTAATAAATGGTGTGCCTTTCAGCAATGTCAATACGGCAGGACAGATAAATGGAGGGCTAGATATAATAAACACTCTATCTAATCATTTTGGAGTTAAAATGCCAATATTCATTGATAACAGGGAAAGCGTGAATACTTTGATTGATATTGATAGCCAAGTGATAAATTTAGTTGTAAGTAATGATAATCCATTAAAAATAGAAGGGGTGAGTTAATATGACAAATGAAATACAAGTTCAAAGTACAGTTAAAAATTTACTTTCAAGGGAGAATTATCAGAAACGTTTTAAAGATGTGCTAGGTAAAAAAGCACAGACCTTTATGGCTTCGGTTGTAAATGTATCGAATTTAGCATCTTTAAAGGATGCAGAACCTAATTCAATTTTAAAATCCGCTATGGTTGCGGCAACATTAGACCTACCAATAGACCCGAACCTAGGTTTTTCTTACTTAGTACCTTTTACAAATAAAGGAGTTAAAGAAGCGCAATTTCAAATTGGATATAAAGGGTTTATACAACTAGCTATGAGGACTGGACAGTATAAAACAATCAATGCAATAGAAATCTATGAGAATGAGATTAAAAGCGTTAACAGATTGACTGGAGAAATAGAATTTAATGAAAATAAAGACGAGATAGACAATGAGATAGTTGTTGGATATATAGCATATTTTAAACTGTTAAATGGATTTGAAAAAACTCTATACATGAGTAAAGAGGACATGGAGAAGTATGCTAAAAGATATAGTCAAACATACAAAAGTAATAAGGATTATGTTGTAAAATCAAGTCTTTGGACAACGGATTTTGACGCTATGGCAGTTAAAACAGTACTTAAAAGATTACTTTCTAAATACGGAATATTAAGTATAGAAATGCAGAAAGCTTTAGAAACTGACCAAGCAGTCATAAAAGATGATGACTCAGTTGAATACGTAGATAGACAAGTAGAAGAAGAAATAGAAGAAAATGCTAATAAAAAGACTATAGATATGACAATAGAAGAAAAGGAAAAAGCTATTGAAATTAAAGAATCTAAGCCCGAAGAAGTAAAGCAACAGGAATTTGAAGCACCACCATTTTAATGAAAATTAAAGTATTAGGGAGCGGTAGCAAGGGCAATTGTTACTTGCTCCAACTAGAAAAAGAAACTTTGATACTTGAATGTGGGATTAACTACAAAAAGATATTAAAAGGCTTAGATTTCAATTTAGAAAGTGTTATTGGGTGTTTGGTCACACATGAACATAAAGACCATTCTAAGGCTATCACAGAGCTTACAAATAATGGAATAGATGTATATTCTAGCAAGGGTACATTGGAAGCTTTAAAAATAGAAAATCATAGAACTAAGATTATAGGAAGTGAGAAATTATTCAAGATAGGTAACTTTAAGATAATGCCTTTCTCAACTAAACATGATGCAGTAGAGCCACTTGGATTTTTAATAAATCATAAAGAAATTGGAAATTTATTATTTATAACTGATACTTACTATTGTGAATACAACTTTAATAATCTAAATCACATCATGATTGAATGTAACTATAGTAAAGATTTATTAGATAGTAATAAAAATAAGATTTATCTTAGAAATAGAATTGTTAAAAGTCATTTTGAATTGAGTAATGTAATTAATTTTTTAAGAGCTAATGATTTAAGTGATATAAAAACAATTACATTGCTTCATCTAAGTGAAGATAATAGTGATAAGAATTTATTTATAAAAGAGATAGAAAAGAATGTAGGAATACCAGTAATGGTAGCTGAAAAAGGAATAGAAATTTATTTATAGAGGATAGAAGTTGATTAAGTAGGTGAAACCTTGAAATATACAATATTAGGATTCAGTCAGAAAAAGGCAGTAGAGCTAGGATTAAATACAAAAGATTTACTTATATTAAGATGGTTTGTAGATTTTCTAGGTAGTGGTAGGATGGCAAGGAAACTTGTTAATGGAATTGAATACTATTGGGTTGATTATTCAGGAGTCATTAAAGAACTACCAATTCTTTATACAGAGAAACACGACACTATTTATAGAGTACTCAAGAAACTAGATAAAATAGGGATATTAGAACATGCTACCTTAAAACAAGGTGGTACATGGAGTTATTACAAATTAGGATATAGATACATAGAATTGATTAGTGATAGTTATCAACAGGCCGGAAATAAATCCGACTGCTCGGAAATAAATCCGTACCCTTCGGATATAAATCCGACCCAAACGGATATAAATCCGGAACGAAAAACTAATCTACTATATCCTTCTACTATACCCTGTAACTATACTACGCAGTCGAGTGCTGTAGTGAATAAAAATAAAGAAATTATCGAAGAAAAAACACATTTAAAGTTAAGTAATAATATGCAAAAAAAAGTATCTGCTTGGGATGAAAATAGACTATTAAAAGCAGTAGACATATTCATAGAGAAAAAGGGTGAAGCATTCAGTTTCCTAGAGAAAATTTATAGAGACAATAGAAATTTTATAGAGAAGGATATCGAGCAAGTTAATAAGACCAAGTTTCATAACTTTGATGAAACATTCACTCAGTATACTACTGATGAACTAGACGAGATTATTAAAAAGAGTCAAAAAGAGAAGTTTGGAGTAGGGGGTTAATATAACTATTAACTTCCTAGAAGTTAAAAATTGGAGGGATTGAAATGATAATAATTAGAAGTCAAGATAGATTAGAACTAGTAAAAACTGAATGGGTAAGTGTTGATAGAGAATATGTCTATGTAAGGTTTAGAGACAAAGAAAAATTTCAAGAAATAGGAATATATAAATCAGAAGAAAGAGCTCTTGAAGTATTAAATGAGATACAGGATGCTATCATCGCAGGAACTAAGCTTGATGTTATAAATAGGGATAGAGTTAAGTATTACAAAGAGAAAGTGTTTGAAATGCCAGTTGAATAAAGGGGGCTAAGGATATGGCTAAAGTTTGGATGGATGCAGGAGAGTATTTAAGTAAAGTTATAGATTTGGAAGACCTATTTGAGCTTAATTTAAGAAAAATAAGAGAATCAAATGAAAGTAAGAAAATAAAGCTGAAAATTAATGAATCGCAATTCAAAAAAATAAGAAAAAAACCAACTAATGATACAAAAAGTAAACCTATAAAAGTTTTTAATATAGAAACTGGAGAAATTATGATATTCAAAAATGCAAAGGCTGCAAGTAAATACTTAAAGATTAGTGGAGATTATGCTAGTTGTTTAGCTAGAGAAAATAGAGTAACTAGAGAAGGTTGGAAAGCTGAATATATTTAAGAGGTGACAGATGGTACTAGCAAATGTGGAGCAAGTAATTAAGTTAGCTGAAAAGATATTAAATAAGAAAAAGTGTTCTGTTAATAAAGCTATTGATATAGCTATAAAAATATTGAGTAGGAATGAATATGAGGGGATATTGAAGATTAAATTAGGAAAATAATTTTAATTAAGGAGGCTTGATTATGTTGTATTTAGCAAGAATACAGTTTAAAAGAGAAGAAAATTCAAAGGTTGAAAGTGGATATATGATTGGGGATGGTTTTACTAATTCATGCTTCTTAGATGAAGATTTTAATCCATTATCAAAAGATAAAGATGGTTTTTCACTTTATGACTATAGATTAGATTTTAAGAATCCGTTAGAACTTAAATTATAAAATTTTTTAGAGTATAAGGAGAAAATTGAAAATGAAAATACAAATGCAGTTAACTAAAGATAAAGAGAGTTTCGAATTTTGTGTAAATTCAGAAGAAGAAGAGATGGAGAAATTGTTTGATGAATTTGTATCACAAATGTTAGCTTGTAGAAGAAAAAATAAGAAAGTTCAAGGAGATATTGAGAAATGAAATTAAAAGACATTATAAAACTTGGAGAAAAGTATTGTTATTGTCCTCGTTGTGGTAATGACAAGATTGGAAATAACGAAGGCAAATTAATAGTTGAAGAACACACATACTATAGGGAATGTTCTTGTGGTTTTAATATATTAATTGATGATAGAAAGGATGAGATATAATGCATATTTCAACGATTATTTTGCTATTAATAGGAAGTTTTATAGCTGGTAGAGTTTATGAGAACCATTTGAGAACTGAAAACTGTGAAGAATGTGAAAGTATTAGAGAATTTATACAATCTAATGAGCTGTGTGAGTATTGTTCAAAAGAAATTGATACATGTGATAAAAAATGTTACAAAAACATTTTGAAGAGAAGAAGAAAGTATTATATAGATGGAGAGGATATTGAAAAATGAATATCTTAGGAGGGTTAATGTTGTTAGGAATAGGCATTGTAGTTGGTAGGGTTTATGAGTATAGATTGAATCTAAAAGAGTGTGAAAATTGTGATAATAAAAGAGGTGTATAAGAATGGATGATAGATTAGAAATGATAAATGCTTCTGTAAATTATATACAGATGATATGTGAAAGTTCAAATATAGCCATTATAGCAGAGCAAGGAAGAGTTAGAATATTAGATTTAGAAACTAAAGAAAAATATGATTTATTAAAAAATAAACTCGAGGAAATGTTATAAGAAATATAAGTGAAAATATCTAATTAAAACAGTTTAGAGAGTTGCAAAATGTCTTTTAGTATAAATTATTGTTGAAGTGTTTTGTGACTCTCAAAAATGAAAATAAGGGGTGGGATAAATGTATGAATATATATTAAGATGGCAAATAGGATTATCGTTAGAAAATAGAAAAATACATTATACATATGGAAGTAAAGAAGCTTTAAGAAAGAAAGCAAAGGCATTGGCTAAAGATGAAAATATAGTACTAATAACTATAGATAAGGTAGATGAAGTTATAAAAAATACTATAAGCGAGAAGATTATAGAACGCTTTAAAAATTTATAAGGGGTGAAATTATGATAATACACAAATTTATAATACATGTTTTAGATAAGAATAGCGATACACCAATACTAAATGACTTTGAGGGTAGAGTCAGTCAAGATATTGAAGCTTTCTTTCAAAAGAAGATAAGCAAAGTATCAAGAGATAATGACATCAGAACAGCTATATTTAATGACTATAGTAACAATCTAATTAAGAAGTGTTGTGAACAAATTATTTATGATGAAAGTTCATTTTTAAATAACTCTAAAGAGATTGCAGCTTATTTATTTGATGTTATGAAGCTTAATGCTACATTAGAATCTTGTGATTTGGCAATTTGCTTATACTCTCAAAAAGATGAAAAGAAAGTTGCTATATTAAAGCTTGATTACAATAATTCGTATACTCATTCAATAGAGTTTAAAGATGATAAATTTAATATACAGATGTCTAAAAATGAAATTAATATACAAGAAACTAAGACAGTCAAAATTGCTGCTTTGGTTGGATTGAGTGGAATGAATGATGAATACCATTTAAGAGTTTTAGACAAGGATGCAGAGAAGGAAGAAGGTAATTCTAAGTTTGTTACAGAGTTTCTAAATGCTACTAAAGTTAAAGATGATAAATATAAAACTAAGAAGTTCAAAAATATAGCTGAGAATTGGATAACTAATGCTCTTAGTAATGATATAAAACAAGCAGAGGATATAAGAAGTATATTAAATTATACTTTGAAAGAAAAACATGAAATTGATATAAAAGATTTTGCTGATAAATCAATTAAAGATGATGGATTAAAAAATAGCTTCAAAGAACATATGGAGGAAAAAGGCCTTGACGAAGGCTTTAGTATAGATAAGAAATGGGTTGAGAAAAAGCTTAAAAAAAGAAGTATAAAAACAGATAATGGGTTTGATATAAAAGGAAATTTAACTGATTTTGAGGACCCAATGAAATATACAGTAAGACAAAATCAAAATGGGTCTATAGATATAATTATTAAGAATGTAACATTTTATGAAGAAAAGTAGGTGCTCATATGAGAATAGGATTAATTGATGTTGATAGTCATAACTTTCCTAATTTGCCATTGATGAAAATCTCAGCATGGCATAAACAACAAGGAGATAGTGTTGAGTGGTATGAGCCTTTACTATCAAGCTATATGGATAAAGTTTATATGAGTAAAGTATTTACAGACTCTAAAGACTACCAATGGAATATAAACGCTAATGAAATTGAAAAAGGAGGAACAGGGTACTTTTATCCGAATGGAGGGAATGTGTTAAGTTATGAAATAGAACATCAATATCCTGATTATGATTTGTATAATATTAAAAATGTGGCGTATGGTTTTTTAACTAGGGGTTGTCCACGTTCCTGTTCATTTTGTATAGTTTCTGAAAAAGAAGGTATTAAATCTAAGAAGGTTGCGGATATAGAAGAATTTTGGAAAGGTCAAAAAGAAATTAAGTTATTAGACCCTAACCTGCTTGCATCAAAAGAACATTTAGAATTACTTGGACAACTAATAAAAACTAAATCGTATGTAGATTTTACACAGGGGCTTGATGCAAGGCTTTTGACTAAAGAAAATATAGAATTGTTGAAACAAATTAAAATAAAAACTATTCACTTCGCTTGGGATTTTATGAGCGAAACAGACAAAATAATTCCAAAACTTGAAGAATTTAAAAAAGAAATGAATTTAGGCTATCAAAAGTTGAAAGTATATGTCTTAACCAACTATGACACGACAATGGAAGAAAACTTGTATAGAATTTATAAATTGAAAGAGCTAGGATATGACCCTTATGTGATGATATACAATAAATCAAATGCAAGTAAAACAATTAGAAGATTGCAAAGATGGGTTAATAATAAAATTATTTTCAGAAGTGTAGATAAATTTGAAGATTATAAGGGGTGAGCATATGACTAATAAAGAAATGTGCAAGTCAAATAATCTTGATGAAAGAGAAGTGTATAAGAGTTTTGGGAAAGAGATTTGTGCTAGTTGTATAAATGATAGAGTAGATTGTGAAAGTAAAGATTGTGATGTAGCATTTAAAAATTGGCTGGAGGAAATTTACTATGTATAGTATTTATAAAGTAAAACTTAAAACTAAAAGAACATTGGAACAGGTAAGAAATCAAAGTGCAGACTTTGAGTATTCAGAACAAGGATTAAAAGATGCACTTAGATACTATAACTTAATTGATGGTTTAGAAATAATTGTAGTTACATTTGGAGATGAATATTGTCTAATTAATTTTAATGAAGAAGATAAAAAGACGATAATGGAAGCATATTATCTTTTAGAACAAGATGAATATACTGGATGTTATATAAATGAATATGAACGATTTAAAAAAGATTGGGAAAATAGTAATTATGATGGGGAAGCTGGTATGGTATTTTCAGATGATGAATTTGAGATAATCGAGAAATTAAGGGAGGGTTAAATATGAATAAAAGAGTCAAAATGAAAAAAGGATTAATTCATGAAGAATGTAATGAAAGATGTGATAATTATAGATTTGTAATTAGAAATAATCTTATAACTTGTAATGTGTGTGCAGGATGCAAATATAAAGAAAACATGGATAAAGTATGTGAAGAGAACTATAAGAAATTAAGATGTAACAAGGGCTAAGGAGTTTGATAATGAGTGACGAAATAAAATTTATAGATAAAGTAACTTTTGACAATGTCATAAAAGATAACACCAGAGGATTATTTCTATATAAAAATGAAGGAGCACAGGTTTTTATAGGTATTGATAATTCAATTGGAGAATGTTGGATTGAAACTAAAGGTACAAGAGAAGAATGTATTGCATGGCTGATGGATGAAGAAGAAGGAAAATACGATAAATTGAATGTAGGGATTATGTCAATTAGAAGGGCTAGTGATAAACCTCCGCCATCTAAAATGATAAAAGTAATGATGAAATGTTTTGATGAAATGTTCTAAAAAATACATGAGTCAAGGTAAGTTTGTGAATGAAACCAAAAGTTTATAGACTTACTTTGACTTATAAAGGATGATTTGAAGATGAAAAATAAAGTTCAGATAACTAATATACAAGAACTAAATTATGCCCTAAATAAATACAATATTCCATTTAACATATTAAGTGATGTTGATAGAAGGATATGTGACTGGATGGCTAATGGTGGGAATGAAGAAGATACTTATATCAAACAACAATATAGATATGTAGAGAATTTTATAAATAGGTTTTGTGACTAGGAAGTGAGTTTATGAAACGAAGAAGATGCAGTTGGTGTGGCAAGTTATTTTACATTAAGGAAGACTCTAAGGCAGTTTGTTGTTGCAAGAAATGTGAGAGAAAAGCGAGCAAAACAAGAGAAAATATTCGCGGTACGAATAAAAATGATGGAAAAGGTTGCAATGACTTGATAAAAGGAGATAAATTTGAAAGTTAATTTTACGATAGATGGAGAGCCAAAAGCAAAAGCACGTCCTAGAATGAGTACAGCAACTGGTAAAGCATACACAGCCGAACAAACTGTACTTTATGAAAATTGGATTAGACTTATGTACAATTCTACAGTAAAACATTTCTTTGAAGGCAATGTGAAAATGACAGTTATTTGTTACTTTGACATTACTAAAAAAGATAGAGAAGCACTACAGAAAAATAAGGTAAATACTAAAGCGTATAAGAATGCTATAGACAAGGTAGAAGGGTTAATAAGACCAAACAAAAAACCCGACTTAGACAATATAATTAAGTCTGTAGCTGACAGTTTAAATGGTATCGCATACAAAGATGATTCTCAAATAGTAGAAGTAGTGAGTAAGAAATATTATAGTGATAGACCAAGAGTTGAGGTTGAACTGGAAGATGTTAGTTGAGGAGAATATTAAGGTTAATAATATGAAAAAATTTATTTATATAAATGAATATAGAGTATATATAAGAGATTTATTTAAAATATCAGCTATATACAAAGAAAATCATTATATTAGAGAGTTTAAAAGTGAATGTTTATCTAATAATACTTTAAATGCAGTAATAGAATCTTCTGTAAGAATAGGATTTGGTAGTAAGTAAAAAGAAAAAAAGGAGCATTACTTCACGCTCCTACTTGTCAAAAATATAAAACTTTTATATACAAATATTATTATAACATAAATAATTGATAGGAGTGTGTGAGTATGTCTAAAACTAAAAAAGAGTTTTTTAATGCAACTAAGAAACAACTTTCTAATTATAAACAATTAAGTACAAATATAATAAAACTAAAAAATGAAATACAAATGTTGAAAGATAA
This sequence comes from Clostridioides sp. ZZV14-6387, assembly GCF_020657835.1. Lineage (NCBI taxonomy): Bacteria > Bacillati > Bacillota > Clostridia > Peptostreptococcales > Peptostreptococcaceae > Clostridioides > Clostridioides sp. ZZV14-6387. The sequence goes on along the minus strand of NZ_JAGWCW010000017.1, from coordinate 25,191 downwards.
TTCGGTTGGGGATTTAATAAAAGGTATAAGTTATGATAGTGTCAAAACAGGTAAAACAAACAAAACTAGTAATATGATTGAGGATGCTATTGTTAATATATCAGACTTAATAACAGAAAAAGAAATAGAGCTATATGAAGCAGAAATAATTAAATCCACAATAGATTTAGCTATAAGGAATTTAAAACCTATACACAGACAAATTATTGAACTTAAATATATAGATGGTTTAATGTGGCAGGAAATAGTTGATATAGTACATTTAGAAGAAAGACAATTAAGTATAAGAGCTGGTCAAGCAATAAGTTCAATATCAATAGCATTATTTGGAAAGAAAGCATTAATAGAGCAGGAACCACTTTTTGAATTGTTAGATTACAAACTAAATTAAAACTATAGCTACTTTTGAGTGCTGGAAATGTGCAGGTTTTTTTGTTTTAGACATGAGATAATAGTATTGTGGAAATGAAAGATTTCCCTCTCAAAACTTAATAACTGGCTAGGGTTAAGGGATTGCCCTAGTCACTACGAACAGACTAGGCAGGGCATGAGGATGCCGTTAGTTCAATTCTAACTATGTTCAAAATCTATTGATACACTATATTAAGTATTTGAATTGAGATTAAAATCTCATACAATTTTGTATCTTAATTCAGAGGTCTAAAAATTGGGTGGGGCTTGGTAACCTCACTCACCATGCAAGGACTGGTGTTTAATCTAGGTTCGATTCCTAGAACTTGCTCCCTTATAATATATATCCCCAACTAAAAAGGCTTAGATTAACTTCTAGGTCTTTTTTATGCAAAAATTTAATAAGTTTTAGATATCAGTAATTCTGATAACAGAAAATAAGGGTGTTCAATTTGAGCACCCTTTATTAATAACTAATTTAGGAGGTAGTAGTATGTTGAAAATTTTACAAGAGAAAAATGTAAAGATGATATGGTCAAAAGATGGAGAAGAAGTTTGGTTTCATGCTGGAGATGTAGGAGAGGAATTAGGCATAGTAAATATTCATGATACATTAAGAAATATAGATAGGGAATATAAAAAGAAATTTAAGGATTCAGATGTCGGAGTTTCCTATAACCGAAATTTTAAAATTAAGTTGAATAATCGTGGAGAAGTATTTGTTACAGAAGAAGCTGTGTACAATATGTCATTTAGAAGTAATAAAGCAGAAGCAAAATTATTTACAAAATGGGTTACAAAAACGCTTAAACAAATTAGAATACATGGTTATTATATTGCTACAGAAAAAGACCAAGAATGGCTAGATATAAGAACAGAAGGTAAAAAGGTAAGAAAAGATTTTACAGATGAAATACAAGAGTTTGTATATTATGCTACTGGTCAAGGAAGTAATAAACCTCAGATGTATTATAAACATTTTACTGAACTTGTGAGAAAGAAATTAGGTATGCCAAAAGGTGTGAAAAGAGATGAGTTAAATCAAAGCGAATTGTTTGATATACAAGCACTTGAAAGAATTATATCTATGAAGTTACCTAAGTTAATAGACAAAGATATGAATTATAAAGAGGTATATAAAAAGATTAAGGAATTAATAGAAATGATTTAAATGACTATCTTGATGGATGGTCTTTTTTTAATACAAAAAAATAAAAAGGAGAATAAAATTATGAAATTTGAAGAAGTATTACCATTATTAAAAAACGGAGAAAAAGCGTTTAGATTAGGTTGGAATGGAAAAGGAATGTTTGTAGTTAGACAAAAAGGGTACCCACAAGGTATTCCATGCAATCTACAAACAGCTGAAGTATGGAATTTAAAAGAAGGGGATTTATTTAAATGCAATCCATATTTACAGATAAAAAATGCTGATAATTCGCATTCTATGTGGGTTCCTAGTACTGGAGATATATTTGCAGAGGATTGGGAAGTAATAAGATAAAAGCATTATTTAGAATTATTTTGTAGTTGTCGAACGATTATTGAAGGAATAAGAAGGATAATGTTAAAAATTATAGAAATATATCTTTAAACTCAAAAAAGGAGAAAACATATGGGATTAAAAATAATTAATAATCGTGAGGCGACTATGCACACAGAGGAAGCAGTATATAGATACCTAGAAAGCTTTGGGAAAGTTACATCAGCTAAAATGACTAGTAATCCTTATAAATTAGTTCTAAAAAACAATAAAGGTGATGAAATGGAAATAACAGAATCATTTTCTGCTGGTTATATGGGTGAAGGTTCTAAGGCTACATGTAAATTATTAAAGAAATGTGGTTTTGATTTTGGAGATGAACTTGTTTTTACTAAGGAAAGTTTCGAATTAAGAAATAGAAGATAATTAAGATAAAGGACACTAACAAGTGTTCTTTTTATTTTAAGTAAATATATTGAATTATTTTGTAGTTGTCGAATACTTTTTGAAGGATATTGACCTTTGAAGTTGAATTTTATACTTTATAAGGAGGTGACTATTATGTCTGATGGAAAAATATGTGTTTCTTGTCAAAGAACAATTGCAGATGTAGCTACAGAACTTACAATAGCATACATGGAAAATGCTTCTTTAACTCCAGAAAAAATTGCTGAAATATATAAGTTATTTTATAAAAATGCAGTTGAGGCATTTAATGGAGAATTCTAAAGGATTAAGGACTCTAACCAGAGTTCTTTTTTTATTCCCAAAACGACAAACAAACGAGGTGGTGATGTGCAAGATGTCAAAGAAAAGGTAAAACAAGATTACCTAAAAGGTATGAAACAAAAGGAAATATCAGCAAAGTATGACATTAGTTTAAACACTTTAAAGTCATGGATTAAAAGATACAATTGGTCTAGTGAAAAAAAGAAAGGTGCACCTAAAAATAAAAGGGGTGCACCCATAGGTAATAAGAATGCTACTGGACCTCCCGGAAATAAGAATGCTGAAAAGTTTGGTTTCTTCTCAAAATATCTACCCGAAGAAACTCAAGAGCTAATTAATGAGATAAAGAATAAAGATAAATTTGATATTCTTTGGGAACAGATAACAATACAATATGCAGCAATAATAAGAGCACAGAAGATAATGTATGTTAAAGATAAGGAAGAAATGATTAAGGAAGTTAAAAAGTCTAAGATTAAAACTAGTGATAGAAAAACAGAAAAGACATCTACTAATTCACGGGAAGAAGAGTATGAATGGGAATTTCAATTTGCATGGGATAGGCAAGCATCTTTTCTTAATGCACAGAGTAGAGCTATGAGTGAACTTAGGAGTTTAATTAAACAGTATGATGAAATGATTCATAAGGATTGGAATTTAGCTACAGAAGAGCAGAAAAATAGAGTTGAAAAGTTAAAATGTGAAGTAAGAGAACTCAATAGAACTGATGATGAAGATGATGAATTAAAAATAGTAATAGATTATGGTGATTCTAATGATAACTAGAGTACAATTTAATCCATCTTTTAGAGAAGCTAACTTTACTAAAAAAAGATACAGAGCAATGAAAGGTTCAGCAGGTAGCGGAAAGTCTGTTAATGTAGCACAAGACTATATACTGAAGCTAGGTGATAAAAAGTACCAAGGAGCTAACTTATTAGTAGTTAGAAAATCAGAAGCTACACATAAATATTCAACATATGCAGAGCTTACAGGAGCTATAAATCGTATTTATGGTAAACAAGCTGATAAGTATTGGAAAACTACTTTAAATCCTTTGGAAATTAAAAGTAAGGTTACTGGTAATTCTATAATTTTCAGAGGGGTTAATGATGCAAAACAAAGAGAAAAATTAAAATCAATTAACTTCTCAAAAGGTAAATTAACATGGGTATGGTGTGAAGAAGCTACAGAACTTATGGAAAGTGACATAGACATACTAGACGACCGTTTAAGAGGTATTTTAACTAATCCTAACTTGTATTATCAAATGACCTTTACATTTAACCCAGTATCAGCTACTCATTGGATAAAAAGAAAATATTTTGACTATAAAAATGATGATATATTTACTCATCATAGTACTTATCTACAAAATAGATTTATAGATGAAGCTTACTATAGAAGAATGCAAATGAGAAAAGAGCAAGACCCCGAAGGATACAAAGTCTATGGGCTTGGAGAATGGGGAGAAACTGGTGGAGCAATACTTAAAAATTATGTCATACATGAATTTCCTACAGAATTTGAATACTTTGATAATATGAGACTGTCACAAGACTTTGGCTTTAATCATGCAAATGCAATACTTAGAATTGGTTTTAAGGATGGTGAACTATATATATGCAATGAAATATATGTACATGAAATGGATACATCAGAAATAATAAGAATTGCAAATAGTAAAGGGTTAGAAAAGAATTTATTTATGTATTGTGATAGTGCTGAACCTGACAGAATTAAAATGTGGAAAAGTGCAGGATATAAAGCTAAAGGAGTCAAAAAAGGACCTGGAAGTGTTAAAGCTCAAATAGATTATTTAAAACAGTTAAGAATACATGTACATCCTAGTTGCACTAATACAATAAAAGAAATACAACAATGGAAATGGAAACAAGACGAAAGAACTGGATTATATCTTGATGAACCAGTTGAGTTTATGGATGATGCAATGGCTGCTCTTAGATATTCTATAGATAATAAGCTTAAAAATAATGGAATAAGCTTCTTAAAGTAAAGGAGGTGTTAAATATTTATATAAGTGAAACAGATTTAATAAAAGCTCAGTTAAAAAAAGAGAGTACCTTTAACCTAATAAAAGTCATAGAACACTACATCTTAAAGCATAGACCAGAGAAATACAAACAAGGAGAAGAATACTATTATGGTAATACTGATGTAAACAATAAGAGAAGATATTATCTCTTAGATGGAGCTAAGGTTGATGATTTTACTAAGGTTAATAATAAAGCAATTAACAACTACCATAAGCTTTTAGTTGACCAAAAGGTGGGCTATAGTGTTGGAAATCCTATTGTATTTAATGCAGATGATAACAGCTTTACTAAGCTTTTAAATGATTTACTAGGAGAAGAATTTGACGATACAATAACAGAACTCTATCTCAATGCTAGTAATAAAGGGATTGAATGGTTACATCCATATATTAATAGAAAAGGAGAGTTTAAATATGTAATAATACCAGCTGAAGAAGCTATTCCTGTTTGGGATAATAAGAGGCAGAATGAATTAGTTGCCTTTATTAGATTTTACTTTATTGAAGATGTGGATGGAAATAAGATAAAAAGAGTTGAATACTATACAGAAAATGACGTAACTTACTTTATTGAAAGAGGAAATAGTTTTGTCCAAGAACTTTTGTATAATGAATATGGAAAATTAACAGAGATACAAGAAGGTCATTTTAGAGTAAATAATAAAGAGCAAGGATGGGGTAAAGTTCCATTTATACCTTTTAAAAATAATGAAAAATGCGTATCAGATTTAACTTTCTATAAATCATTGATAGATATATATGACAATAATATTTCTACACTAGCAGATAATTTAGATGAGATACAAGAGTTTATTTATGTATTAAAAGAATATCCAGGTACAAGTCTACAAGAGTTTATAGATAATATAAGATACTATAAATCGGTTAAAGTAGATGATGGAGGTGGAGTTGATAAATTAGAAATAAGCATACCGATTGAAGCTAAAAAGGAGCTTCTTGATAGATTAGAAAAGAATATAATTATCTTTGGTCAAGGAGTTAATCCAGAATCTCAAAACACAGGTGACAAATCAGGTGTAGCACTTAAATTTTTATATTCACTACTTGATTTAAAATGTTCTAAGACTGAAAAGAAGTTTAAAAAAGCAATTAGAGAGCTTTTATGGTTTGTGTGTGAGTATTTAAAGATAAGTGGTAGTAAGAGCTATGATTATAAAACAGTTCAAATTACTTTTAATCACTCTATGATAATAAATGAAGCTGAAAAGATAGATATGGCAGCTAAATCAACTGGAATTATATCAGATGAAACTATTGTTTCTAACCATCCTTGGGTCGAGGATGTTAATGACGAACTTGAGAGACTTAAAAAACAGGAAGATACTCAAAAAGAGTATGATGATTTAATTCCTAATAATCAAGATGGTGTTATAGATGAAACATAAAGATTATTGGAGGAAGAGATTTGAACAATTAGAAGAAGCTCAAAATAACAAAAGTGTAAAATATTATCTTGAATTAGAAAAGCAATATAAACTAGCTATGAATAGTATAGAAAAAGATATATTAGCATGGTACAACAGATTTGCCAAAAATGAAAGAATATCTTTATTAGAAGCTAAGAAACTACTAAATACAAGAGAACTAGAAGAGTTTAAATGGAGTGTAGAAGAATATATTAAATATGGTAAAAAAAATGCTATAAATCAAAAGTGGATGAAAGAGTTAGAAAATGCTAGTGCAAGAGTTCATATAACAAGGCTTGAAGCTTTAAAGTTACAAATACAGCAACAAGTAGAAGTTTTATATGGGAATGAACTTGATGGTATTGATAAGTTGATGAGGGATATTTATACAAGTGGATATTATCATACAGCCTTTAATATTCAACAAGGAGTAAATATTGGTTGGAGCTTAATGAGTCTTGATACTAATAGAATAAATAAAATTATTTCAAAACCTTGGACTAGTGATGGGTTAAATTTTAGTGAAAGAATTTGGGGTAAGCATAGACCTGCTTTAATCAATGAGTTATATACTAAACTGACACAATCAATTATTAGAGGTGAGAATCCAAAAAATCTAGTAAATGACTTTGCTAAGATGTTTAATGTATCTAAATCACAAGCTAAGAACCTAATAATGACTGAATCAGCTTTCTTTGCATCAGCAAGTAGAAAAGATTGTTTTAACGATTTAGATGTAGAGAAATATGAGATAGTTGCTACACTAGATTTAAAAACATCAAATATATGTAGAGAATTAGATGGAAAAGTATTTGATATGAAAGATTATCAAGTTGGAATAACAGCTCCACCATTTCATTGTCGTTGTAGGACAACAACAGCTCCTTGGTTTGAAGATGAAGAAGGTTACAGAGCAGCGAAAGGAGAAGATGGAAAAACATATTATGTACCATCTAGTATGAAATATAAAGAATGGTATGAAAAGACATTCATAACTGATAAAAAAGATGATATACTAAGTAATAAGAATTGGTTAAAAGCAGATTTCCCAACTGAAAAGAAATTTAAAAAGCATGTAGAAAAACACTTAAATGAATATGGAAATATAACTGCTGAAGAATATCTATCTACTGCAAGAAATTTGTTATCAGAGCAATTAAGTAATGATGTAGAAGGGTTTTTAAGTAAAGATAACTTTTTATTTAAGTATAGAAAGAGTACTAATGATTTTGCTGTTGGAAGAGCTGATGGTAAAATATCAACCTTATTTAAACCAAAGGAAGGATATAATTACTGGTTAGAACAAATGAAAGAATATAAGGAGGTTTAGATATGAATTGTCCAGTATGTGGCAAAGATGTAGATGTATTTGATATTTGTGATAATTGTAATTGGCAAAATAGTGGACCTAAAGAGAATAATTCTAAAGGACCAAATAAAATGTCATTAAAAGAAGCTAAAGAAGCTTATGAAAAAGGTAAAAAAGTAATATAAAAGCACTTGCTAAATGATAAATTAGTAGGTGCTTTTATTATGTAAAAATTTATTGAGAGGGTGATTTGAAATGCTTAAATTATATGTTTTATCAATAATTGTGTTTTGCACAGGGCTTTATTTATTTAAAATGAAGATTGATAGTAATGAGGAATTGATTGAATTACTTAAAAGTGTGAATATCAGAAAAAGAAAAAAATATAATTTTATTTTTCTAGCTTTATTTCCACTACTTAATTTTATTCTTGGTGTGATACTCATACTCTATTCTTTGCTAGTTAGCAATGAAGATATTATTAAATATTTAAGGAGGAATAAATAAGATGGCTAAGTTTAAAAAGAAAGCAGTTGAAGTGGAAGCATTTAGATTAGGTTATGATGTAGAACCAAAATGGTTTATTGAGAATGATAGAGTTTGTAATTTTATGGAAGAAAAATGTATTAATGGACATGTAAGTTGTGATTTAAAGACATTAGAAGGTATTATGAGAGCCAATAAAGGGGATTACATTATACAAGGAATAAAAGGAGAAATATATCCCTGCAAAGCCGATATATTTGAAATGACTTATGAGAAAGTTGAATATACTGCAACTATTGAAAACTTAACAAATTATGCTGAAAATTTAGAACAAGCACATAGATATGTTGATGAAGGGAGTAGCAAGAAAAATAGCTTAGAATTTTCAGCTAAATTGGAACTAGATACAACAGATTTTGAGGAAAATATAAAAAATGCTACAAAAGAAATTGAAACATTCAATGAAGGAGTAAATAGATTAGAAGAAAATTTAAATAGAGTATTTGGAAAAGAAAAACTTAATGAAATAAAAATAAAAATAGAAAGTTCTAAAAAACAACTTTCTGATGAGGATTTGGAGTATATAAGAGAGATAGCATATAAAGATATAAAAGCACGTTTTGCTAAAGAAGGAAAAATTAAGATAGATTATTAGATAAAAGTCTATAAGAAGTTTTTTATTAAATAAAAATTTAAGGAGGCTTATTTTATTGAAAGAGTATATAATTTGGTTTAAAAGTGGCAATAGCATATCTGGAATAGTAGATGAAGATGTTGCTGATAAGTTAATGCAAGATTTTATTGAAGTTGACTCAGATTGTAGGTATTTGAAAGGGTATTTAGATGAAGATGGAACAATCGTAATAGATTTATCACAAATAGAAGCTATATCAATAAATAATTGCAATGAGAATAATAATATTGGTTTTAGTAAGTCCTAGATAGGGCTTTTTTATTTTGTAAAAAAAGGAAAGGAGATATTTAAAATGGATTGGTTAAAAGAATTGCTAGAAGGAATAAAAATAGAAGATAACAAGATTGATGTAGTTTCTCTTCAAAAATCTATAGAAAAGAAAATAAAAGAGACTACAGTTACTCAAGAAGAGTATACAAATATTGAAACACAACTTAATACAGCTAATGAAACTATTAAAAAGTTTGAAGGAGGTATGACAAAAGAAGATGTAGAGAATCTAAAAACAACTTATGAAACTGATAAGAAAACTTTGGAAGAAACCTACAAAAAAGAAATTGAAGAAAAAGACTTTAATTACTGGTTAAATGATGCTTTTAAGTCTGTTAAATGTAGGGATGAAATAGCATTAAAAGCTCATTTAGACATGGAAGCACTAAGAAATAGTAAAGACAGACAAAAGGCTTTTGAAGAGCAAATAAACCCTCTAAAACAAGATAAAGACTATTTGTTTAATGCAACATTAGAAGGTGGAGAGCCTAAAATAGATACTATAACACCAGGGCAAGAGCCTAAGATAAATGATTTTGGTTTTAATTTTACTGGGGTAAGACCTCATGAAAATAATAATAAATAGGAGGAAATAAAATGGCAGCACTAAATTATGCAAAAGAATATTCAAATGTTTTAGCACAAGCATATCCTTATACCTTAAACTTTGGGGATTTATATGCTACAGAAAATAATGGAAGATATAGATGGACTGGTTCTAAAACAATAGAAATACCAACTATATCTACAACTGGAAGGGTAGATTCAAACAGAGATACAATAGCAGTAGCTCAAAGAAACTATGATAATGCTTGGGAACCTAAGGTATTAACTAATCAAAGGAAATGGTCAACATTAGTTCATCCAGCTGATATTGACCAAACTAACCATGTAGCTTCAATAGGAAATATAACTCAAGTATACAATGAAGAACAAAAGTTTCCAGAGATGGATGCTTACTGTATATCTAAAATATATGCTGACTGGACAGCACTAGGTAACACAGCAGACACAACAGTTATTACAACTGCAAATGTTTTAGAAATATTTGATATGATGATGGAAAAAATGACAGAAGCTAGAGTACCGGAAAATGGAAGAATATTGTATGTTACACCAGTAATTAATACACTTATTAAAAATGCTAAAGAAATACAAAGAACAGTAAATATAAAAGATGGAGGAACTTCTTTAAATAGACAAACCACAGATATTGATTCAGTCAAAATAGTTAAAGTACCATCTGACCTTATGAAAACATTATATGATTTTACAACTGGATGGAAAGCAGGTGCAGGAGCTAAACAAATATTTATGTCTTTAGTTCATCCATCAGCAGTAATTACACCAGTTTCTTATCAATTCGCTACTCTAGACGAGCCAAGAGCAGTTACAGAGGGAAAATACTTATACTTTGAAGAAAGTTTTGAGGATGTATTTATACTAAATAAAAAAGCTGATGCTGTACAATTTGTTGTTGAAGCGTAGAAAAGGGAGTGATATATAATGCCACAAGTAAAGAAACTAAATAGAATATTAACAATAGAAGAATGTAGAATAGATGATTTTTTAGAAATGGGATATGATTTGATAGATGAAACTGGTAAAGCAGTAAAGTATGGGAAGTCATTAAATGTAAAAGATTTAGTTGCTGAAAATAATATTTTAAGAAATAAAGTTGAATCCTTAGAAGAAGAAAATAAGCAACTTAAAGAAAAGATAAAAATTTTAGAGGAAGAAAACAGCCAATCTATAGAAAAAGCAGAACCTACAGAAAAAAATAAGTCTAACAAAAAGTAGGTGGATGTCATGAAAAAAGAAGCTGATAACATGATTGACAATATAGAAAAAAGACTTCAAGGGTTTGGATATACTCTAAAGGATGGAGATAAATGGTTAATAGATTTTGTAAGAGAAAAGATAGAAAATATTATTAAATTAGATTGTAATATAAAAACTGTGCCAATTGAATTAAAAGAAATTGAAGTAGATATGATAGTTGGTGAGTTTTTATTTACGAAAAAAAATATGGGTCAATTAGATATAGAGAGTCTTAATTTTGAAGCTGTAGAAAAGTCTATATCAGAAGGTGATACAAAGGTAGATTTTGCTATAGGGAGTGGCTCACAAACTCCCGAGCAACGTTTTGATAGTCTTATAACCTACCTTACTACTTATGGTAAGAATAAAATATTAACCTTTAGGTGTTTAAGATGGTAAACAGAACTAGAAAAGCAATAGAAATGATGTATAGAGATAAATGTACTATAGTTGAGTATCAGCCAATTAAAGACCCTGTGACAAAACGAACTAACAATAAAGAAGTAGTTGTATTAGAAAATCAACCATGTAAGCTTTCATATAAAAATATTACATCAGCTACAGATGGAAAAGTAGCTAAACTAGAGCAAACTATTAAACTCTTTATATCTCCAAATATAAATATTAAGGCAGGTTCAAAACTTATTATAAATAATAAAGAATATGCAAGAAGTGGAGAACCTGCTATATATCCAAATCATCAAGAACTATTATTAGAATTACTAGAGGATAAAGCATAATGGCTAGATGGGGTAGTGTTGATTTTAGAGAGTTTAAAAGAGTTTGTAAAAGGATGGAGAAATTTACAAAGATTGATTTAGATAAGTTTTGCAAAGATGCAGCAAGAGAATTGGCAGCACGATTACTTGGAAAAGTAATTAGAAGAACACCAGTCGACACTGGATTTCTAAGAGAAGGCTGGAGCGGAGTAGCTTACGCTAGGTCGCTTCCTGTTTACAAACAAGGTAATAATTATATTATAGAAGTCGTTAATCCAACTGAATATGCAAGTTATGTAAATTTCGGGCATAGAACTAAAGATGGCAAGGGATGGGTTAAAGGACAACATTTCTTAACTATTTCAGAAATGGAACTACAAAGTCAAGTTGATAAGATTATAGAGAAAAAGTTATTAATCTTGTTGAAAGGAGTGTTTGATGCTTAATAATATTATAGATGGAATATCTATTAAATTAGATAAATCATTTGGAAATGAATATACAATTTATAGTGAAGATGTGGAGCAAGGTATAAATGAACCTTGTTTTTTTATTGTTCCTTTAAATCCAAGCAAAGTATCATATCCAAGTGGTAGAGAATTAAAGAAAAATTCTTTTGATGTACATTATTTTCCCAAAAGTGATAATAAGTCATTTGAAATAAATGAGGTAGCTGAGATGCTACTGGAGGAATTAGAGTATATAGAAATTGGTGGAGATTTGGTCAGAGGTACAAATATGAACTTTGAAATTATAGATAATGTACTCCATTTCTTTGTTGATTATAACTACTTTACTATAAAAAGTAATAATACAGAAAAAATGAATGATGTTGAATTATTTGGTGGGTTAAAGAGAGGTGATAATTTTGAGTAAAACATTAAGTAAAGAAGATGACTATAAGTTTACTAAAGAGCAGATAGTTAATTCTAAGAAGTATGTAAATAGAAAAGATTTATTAAATGCAATTTTAAAAGATGATGAATTATATTCTTTTTCAGAAGTAGAAGATATGATAAATAAATTTATGAAAGGAGTGAGTTAGATGGCTTTAGGTGGAGGAACATTTGTAACACAGAATAAAATACTTCCAGGTGCTTATATAAATTTTATCTCAGCTAAGAGGGCAACTAGTTCATTATCTGATAGAGGTATTGTAGCAATGCCAATTGAGCTTGATTGGGGTATTAATGAAGAAGTATTTCAAGTAACCAGTGATGATTTTGAGAAGTATTCAGTAAAGTATTTTGGATATGATTACACTCATGAAAAATTGAAAGGTTTGAGAGATTTATTCAAAAATATAAGATTAGGATATTTCTATAAGCTAAATAAAGGTGTTAAAGCTAGTTGCACTATTGCTACTGCTAAATATAGTGGAATAAGAGGTAATGATTTGAAGATAGTAGTTACAACAAACATTGATGATAACACTAAGTTTGATGTTGTAACACTTTTGGATAATAAGAAAGTAGATACCCAAATAGCAAAAGTTATTACAGACTTACAGGACAATGACTATATTACTTGGAAGAAGGATACAACACTAGAAGCAAGTGCAGGACTTGTATTTACTGGTGGAACTAATGGCGAAGCTGTGACAGGAGCAGAGTATCAAGCTTTCTTGGATAAAATAGAAAGTTACTCATTTAATGCTTTAGGATGTTTGGCTACAACAGCAGAAATTAAAAGTTTATTTGTAGAGTTTACAAAAAGAATGCGTGATAGAGTTGGAGCAAAGTTTCAAACTGTATTATATAAGAAAAGTGATGCAGATTATGAAGGTGTAGTGTCTGTAGAAAATAAGATTAAAGATAAAGATTTAATTGAATCTAGTTTAGTTTATTGGACTACTGGAGCTATAGCAGGATGCGATATAAATAAATCTAATACTAATAAGCGATATGATGGCGAGTTTGATGTTGATGTTAACTATACTCAAATACAACTTGAAGAAGCTTTAAAAACTGGTAAATTTATATTCCATAAAGTTGGTGATGAAGTCCATGTATTAGAGGATATAAACACTTTTGTATCATTTACAGATGATAAGAATGATGATTTTTCAAGCAATCAATCTGTTAGAGTACTTGACCAAATTGCTAATGATATTGCAACACTATTCAATGATAAATATCAAGGTGCAGTGCCAAACGATAAATCTGGACGTATTTCATTTTGGAATGATGTAGTAAAGCACCATGAACAACTACAAAACATGAGAGCAATAGAAGATTTTAAAGCTGATGATGTTTTGGTGGAACTTGGAAACGATAAGAAAACTGTTATAGTGAGTGATGCGGTTAAGATTATTAACGCTATGAGCAAGCTTTACATGACTGTTTCAGTAAGTTAGAGAGGAGAGTGATATAGATGTCTAAAAATATTACTATGAATGTTAGAGATGCTTTAAGTGGTTCAAAAGCTGAATGTTTTGTAACAATAAAAGGTAAAAGATATAATTTTATGCAAGCTATTAATTTGGAAGCAAAAATGGAAAAAAATAAAAGTGAGATGCCGATTTTAGGTAGCATTACAAAAGGAAACAAAAGTACAGGAAGTAAATTTTCAGGGAGTGCAACATTTTATTATAATACTTCTATTTTTAGAGAGTTGTTATATGAATATAAAGAGACAGGTGAGGACATTTACTTTGATATGCAAATTACTAATGAAGACCCTACATCAAGTGTCGGAAGACAAACTATAATACTTGAAGATTGCAATCTAGATAGTGGAATAATTGCCAAATTTGATGCTGATGGTGAGTATTTGGATGAGGATGTAGATTTTACCTTTGAGAATTGGAAAATAGTTGAGAAGTTTAATATAGCGAATGGTATGGAATAAGATACACATTTATAATTTATAGATGTGTATTTTTTATTTATAAGAATAGGAGATGGTTAAAATTAAGGATAAATATGAGATAAAAGATTCAATTTCTTTTGATTATAGCAAGAAAAGACCTATAGAAGAATGTGTAGGGGAAATGTATAGAAAAGCTGGGTTATTTTTAGTAGATATTGCTGATAAACTAGCACTTGATACAATTGAAGGTTCATCATTGAAACCAATTACAATAAAAATTCAAATAAATGAAGATGGTATTGCAACAATAGAAAAAGAAACAAAATATTTAGTTATGGAGGTAGAATAAGAATATGGGAGATTTAAACGCTTTTTTAAGTCAAAATGCAATAAAAGTAGAGAATAGAAAGTATGTGGCAAGTGAAAGGTTTATAGGTGAAGATGGAAAACCAATCGGGTGGGAATTAAAAGCAATAGATTCAGACAGAGATAGACAGTTGAGAAAAAATTCTGCTGTTAGAGTTCCTGTTATAGGGAAAAAAGGAAAAGCAACAGGACAATACACTAGTGAAACAGATTTTAATACTTATACTTTGAAACTGTGCGTAGAAACTATAGTATTTCCAGATTTACATGATGCAGAACTTCAAAATAGTTATGGCGTAATGGGGGCAGAGGAACTATTAACAACAATGTTAACTCCTGGCGAATACACAGACCTTTCAAGTGAAGTAGGAGAGGTAAATGGTTTTGATAGAACTTTTGAGGATAAAGTAGAAGAAGCAAAAAACTAATTGAAGGAGGCGATTATGATGCTAGTGCAGCTCATTATTGCCTTCATAAATTCAAATGGAAACCACATGAATATACAGATTTACCAGACTACGAGAGGGCATTTGTTGCTGCTTCTATAGATATTAAAGTAGAAGAAGAAATAAAAGAAGAAAAAAAGACTGCTAAAGAAGCTAGAAGAAGTAGAAGGAGATAAAATATAGGTAAAATATGTAAGAATTATATGTTATAATATTTTTAGCAAGAAGATGTAATCTACAATTTATAGAGTGGAGTTCATACAAAAGATTATCCTCCCAACGTATAGAAGGGAGGTGAGTATGTATGGATAATTTTTTACAAGGTGTACTAGCAAGTTTAGTTGCCAGTTTAATAGTTTACTTAACTAGTAAGTTATTTAAAAAAGTAAAAAGCCACTCAAACACGACTAAGAGTGACTTTGATTTTAAACTTACAATCAAGTTTAAAAGAAATAAACATTAATTTTTAGAACTTCACTCTAGTTTCAAATAGATTGTAGTTCTTCTTGCTTTTATTATACCACAAATTGGTACAGATATTCAAAAATAATATTTTTATGATATAATAAAAATGTAGAGATTTTGCAGTGAGCGATATTTGTTACAAAATATGGCTTAACACTTGAAATCTAAGATGTTGAGGGTGCGTGATAAATGTTATCAATTGCACTACTCATGGTTCACTGCAAATTTGAGAGAGATGTGTATGTGTAGGTATTGGAAATGCTAAGTTTATTTTGGGGTTTTAGATTAACTATGTGGTATGTAAAGACTATAGCTCCTGCTTCTCCAAATAAGATTCCTCCCGCATTTTATATTAACTATGTGGTATGTAAAGTCAGAAAGTTGACCATCATTTATCATGTTTAAAATTTTATATTAACTATGTGGTATGTAAAGTTTATCTAGTGCGTCCAACTCTTTTTTTATACTTGCATTTTATATTAACTATGTGGTATGTAAAGAATGTAATTCCTTGAACAAAGTCTGAAAAGAAATCAATTTTATATTAACTATGTGGTATGTAAAGATAGTACTTGGAGTTGCAGCTGCGATGTTAGTGTATAATTTTATATTAACTATGTGGTATGTAAAGATACTAGGTCGACATTTCTTTTTTCTATATTATCTTTATTTTATATTAACTATGTGGTATGTAAAGTTTAATACATCATTATTACCTTTTTTAACTTTATACTATTTTATATTAACTATGTGGTATGTAAAGTGCGTTAACTGCAATAATGCTGAACTCATTTCTTGATTTTATATTAACTATGTGGTATGTGAATTCAAAAATACGTATTGATGTTTGTATTGTAGCCATTTCGTTTTATATTAACTACGTGGACTTAAAATTAAAAATAATTAAAAAACACTTACTCAGGTAGGTGTTTTTTATTGAAAGGATGTGATAATAATGTAAAAATTTTACGTATATAGTATAATAGTGCTATAAAATAAGTATTATGTGAGGTGATTGTTGTGTTTTGTTCAAATTGTGGTTATGAGATAACTGGTGCAGGCAAATTTTGCTCAAATTGTGGAACAGCTACATTAGCAGATAAAGTTAACAATGATGATTTATTTATAAATGTTCATGGAAAAGAATTAAATCTGACTAATATTTATAAAGAAACTAAAGGAGATAAAATCTTAGCAATTGATATTGCAATGAAGTTACTAGGGCTGGACATAAAAGAGTGTAAAAATATTATATATCCAGCTTTTAAAGAATTAAGTGAAAAAATAAATATCGAAGAGGAAAAAGAGATATTGAGGGAAGATGAGTATAAACAAACTAATGTACTTGAAGATGATGTTGCTCGTTGCCCTAGGTGTGGCTCTGTTTCATTGTCTGCTCATAAGAAAGGTTTTGGCATAGGAAAAGCTGTAGCAGGGGCTACTATAGCAGGAGGCATTGGTTTAGTAGCTGGAAATTTAGGAGCAAAGAAAGTTAGAGTTACATGTTTGAGCTGTGGTAAACAGTTTTGGGCATAAATAATAAACACTTACTAATGTAGGTGTTTTTTTTATATGGAAATTTATGAAAGGAGAGTGAGAAAATGGCAACGATACAAACTTCAATAAAGATTTTCGACGGAATGACACCTGCATTTCGCAATATGACTACATCTATTAACACCACGATTAATAGCTTGGAGAGGTTACAACAAAGGTTGCACAATCCCTTGAATACAGGTGGTATACAAGCATCTCAACAAAGTTTGAATAACATAGAAAGTATTCTCACAAGGATAGAACAGAAAATTGGAAGAAATACAAATGAACAAGAAAACTTTAATAATAAGATAAAGCAAGGAAGTGAAGCAAGTTCTATATTAGTATCTAAACTCAAAAGTTTAGCTGGTATATATATTGGAATAAAAGGAATAGAAAGCATTACAAAAGCGGCAGATACAATTGCAAGTACAAAAGCACGTTTAAATTTAATGAACGACGGATTACAGACAACAGAACAATTAAACAAGATGATTTATTTGTCTGCTCAAAGTGCTAGAGCTAGTTATGCAGATACAGCAGCACAAGTATCTAAGTTGGGAATACTTGCAGGAGAAGCTTTTGGAAGTAGTGCAGAAGTTGTAAAATTTGCAGAGTTAATGAATAAGAGTTTCGTAATTGGAGGAACATCAGCATCAGAAGCTAGTGCAGCAATGTATCAGTTAACGCAAGCTATGGCAGCAGGAAAATTGCAAGGTGATGAATTTAGGTCTATCATGGAAAATGCACCACTTCTAGCTACTAAAATAGCTGAATCTATGGGTAAGGGTAAAGAAGCACTAAAAGATTTGTCTCGAACAGGTGCTATTACGGCAGATGTAGTGAGAAATGCTTTGTTTAAAGCAAGTGCTGAAATAGAAAAGAAATTCGAGAGCATGCCAATTACTTTTAGTCAAGCCCTCACAATGATGAAAAATGACGTTTATATGATATTTGGTCAGACATTAGGAAAGATAAGTGGAGCATTGCAAAGCGTTAGATTTAGTGAGATTGTTGTATCTATGCGGAATGTTATGATTGCAATATCTTCAAACATTTATGACACACTGAATATTATAAAAAACATTTTAAATAGTGAGTTTTTCTCAAGTTTTATACAAGGAGTTACATTAGGAGCTGTATTAATAATTAAAGGTCTTGGAGGAATTACTAATGCTGCACTAAATGTTGCTAATGTTTTTGCTCAAAATTGGTCAATTATTGCACCTGCTGTTTATGGAGTTGTCGCAGCTATTGCAACATATAAAGGAATTTTACTTGCAAGTGCAATTGCAACTGGAGTATCGTCATTTGTAAATGCCCTATATGCTTTAGGGGCATATAAAGCTTGTGCAGCATTGGCAGCACAAGAGTTAGCTTTATTTGGTAAAATATCTGCACAAACTATAGAAGCAATGGTAACAGCCCAGGCTACAGCAGCACAATATGGATTAAATGCAGCTTTATACGCTTGTCCACTTACATGGATAGTGCTTGGATTTATAGCAGTAATAGCTGTGGTTTTTGTTGCAGTAGCTGCAATAAATAAATTCGCAGGAACAAGTTTGACTGTATTAGGAGTAATTGTAGGTGCAGTATTTGCAGCAGTAGCAACAATACAAAATATAATGATTGGGCTTCTAAATGGATGTATAACTGTAAACGAAGCTATTGCTAATGGTTGGAATCAGTGTGTTTTTCTCATGAAACAAGCTATTGCAAAAGGTGTAATTTTTATAATCGAGAAAATGGCATCTCTAAATGATTCTGTAAATAATGCAGGAAACGCACTTGGTAAGGCTTTTGTGGCTGGGGCGAATATAGCAATCAGAGGAGTAAATAAGCTTATTGATTTACTAAACAAAATTCCTGGAGTAAATATTGGGAAAGTTGGAGAAGCAACATTCACACCAGTTAAGGCAGATAATAGCGCAATTAAAAAACAAATTGCAGACTTAAACAGATGGGTAGGAGATGCACCCGAAAAAGTGACATTAGAGAGAATGGGCTATAAGGATATTGGAGCAGCATTTGAGAAAGGAAATGCACTTGGAACTAAATGGCAAAATGCTATATCTAATAAATTAAAAGATACTTTTGACATTAACAAGATGCTAGAAGATGCAAAAGATAAATTGGGATTAAAAGACTTATGGGATAAAAATAAGTATGGGTTAGATAATGGCATAGGTTCAAGTGATTTAGGGAAAAGTGCAAAAGACACGGCAGGAAACACTGCAAAAATGGCAAAAACAATGGATAAAAGCCAAGAAGACTTAAAATATCTTAGAGATATTGCAGAACAGGAGACAATAAATAAATTCACAGGAGTCAACATTAAAATTGATATGAACAACACTAATAACATAAGTAAAGATGCAGATGTGGATGGAATAGTTAATGTCTTAACTGAAAAACTGAACGATGCCATGGTTGTATCTGCTGAGGGAATAGTTTAGAAAGGAGAGTGAGAAAATGGCTTATGACTTTTATTTAGATGGAGTACAACTACCAATCGCACCACCCAAGCTTGAAGTCAAAGTGACAAATAAAAATAAGACAGTTGATTTAATAAATGTTGGAGAAGTAAACATATTAAAAAAAGAAGGATTATCTGAAATAAGTTTTGAAGCAGAATTTACACATAATAAATTACCTTTTTGTAGAGGTCAATTTAGAGATGTTCAATTCTTTTTAAGTAAACTAGAATTACTAAAAACTGATTGTAAGCCATTTCAATTTATTGTATCGAGGGAAATGGGTGGAAAAGTACTATTTAATACTAATATGAAAGTATCCCTTGAAGAATATACAATCTTAGAAGACGCCGACAATGGCTCAGATACAAAAGTTTCAATAAAATTAAAACAATATAGAGATTATTCAACTAAAAAGTTAGTTCCTGCTGCACCTAAAAACGAGACAGGTAGACCTAATGTAAAAATAGAGCCAAAACGAGTTGATTCAGTCAATGCACCAAATGCTAAAACATACACAGTCAAGGCAGGTGATAGTTTATGGTCAATCTGTCAAAAACAACTTGGAAATGGGTCACTATATAAGAAAGTATATGAGTTAAATAAAACTATGATGGATAAAGCTAATAAGAATAAAAACTTAAGTAAATATACTATTTACAAAGGGCAGGTGTTAAAACTTGGCTGATGAATTAGTTCTAGCAAATGATAGAGATATAAGATTAGTTATTGCACATTGGGAAGACTTTTATGAACCAGTTGTTTTAGATGGTATCACATGGGAGATAGAAAGAAGAGGAACACCTTCTAAGTTAGAGTTTACTATAGTAATGGATGATATACTACAGTTTTGTGAAGGTAATTCAGTTCGTTTATATTTTAAAGGAACAGGCGTATTTTATGGATATATATTTCAAAAGAAAAGAGATAAGGAAAATCACATCAAGATAGTTGCATATGACCAGTTAAGATACTTTAAGAATAAAGATACTTATGTATATAGTAATAAAACTGCAAGTGAACTTATAAAAATGTTGTCAAAAGATTTTAATTTAAAATACAATGTAATAGAAGATACAAAATATAAAATATCTAGGATAGAAGAAAATAAAACGCTATTTGATATGATACTAACTGCTCTTGATGATACACTAAGAGAGAAAAAGGAAATGTATGTACTCTATGATGATTTTGGAAGATTAACATTAAAGAATATTGCATCAATGAAATTAGATATAGTTATGGACAATGATGTAATTGAGGACTTTGACTATAATTCATCAATAGATAGTGATACCTACACAAAGATTAAACTTGTGAGAGATAATGAGGATACAAGTAAAAGAGATGTGTATATTGCCCAAGATTCAGCACATATAAGGAGTTGGGGTATTCTGCAACTATTTGAAACAGTAGATAAGAACATGAGTGAAGCAGAGATAAAACAAAAATGTGATATACTTTTAAAATTATATAATAGAAAAACTAAAACACTAAGTTTAAAAAATGTGCTTGGTGATATTAAAGTGAGAGCTGGTTGTTTACTTTTTATAACATTAAATCTAGGAGATATTGAGTTACAAAATTATATGCTAGTTGAGAAAGTTAAACATACTTTTGAAAATAACAGTCATTTCATGGATTTGACATTGGTTGATGGAGACGAATTTGCTTCTTATTCTTCAAGTTCCTACTCAAGCGGAAATAGTAATAATAAAAATGAGAAACAAAATGGTCCTGTACAAAGTACTACAAGTAAAGAAGATACTGAAATGGCTAATAAAATTAATAAATTATTTAAAGGTAAATTATCAGGAACAGGAAATATATTTGTTAAATATTCAAATGCTTATAAAGTTAATCCAGCATTAATGGCTGCTATCTCTATGCACGAATCAGCCAGAGGAACTTCAAATATTGCAAATACTAAAAATAATTTCTTTGGAATGAGAATAGATGGAAAGTATTTAAGTTTTTCAAGTACTGATGAAGGAATAAAAAGAGGTATAAGTAATTTATCAAGAAACTATATCCATACAGGAAGAAAAACTTTAGAAAGCATCAGAAATAAATACTCTTCAAGTTCAGACAAAGAATGGGTAAAATGTGTAAGTTCATTTTATAAACAAATAACAGGTAATAGTTATGATAATTCAAGTGGTACAGGAGTTGGAAGTAATGAAGAAGCGGAAAAGAATTTAAAAGATACAACTTATCAAGTTCAAAATAATAACAATGAGAATACATCAACAAATAATAGTAGTAAAGTAAGTAAAGTTATTCAAGAAGCAAAAAATCAACTTGGTAAGCCATATGCTTGGGGAGGTAATGGTCCAAAGAGTTTTGATTGTAGCGGTCTTATGGTATGGGCGTTTAAGAGAGGTGCAGGTATAAATCTCAAAAGAGTTTCAGCAGACCAATCAAATGATAGTAGAGGAAAATTATTATGTAATATAAATGATGTAAAGGCTGGTGATTTAGTATTCTTTGCATACAATCAAGGAAAAGGAAATGTACATCATGTTGGACTATGTATAGGAAATGACCAGTTCATACATTCGCCAAATACTGGTGATGTAGTTAAAATAAGCAGTTTAAGTGGTAGACAAAAACAAAAACATGATTTTGCAAGAGCTAGAAGATTCTTTTAAGTGAGGTGGTAATATGAGTCAAGATTTATTGCAAGTAATTAAGAAAGCTGCAATGGATGCAGTAGAAACAAGCAATCCAATGACACTTGCATTTGGAACTATAGAAAGCCTTAATCCTCTAAAAGTTAAAATAGAGCAAAAAGCATCTTTTGAAGAATTTTTTTTAATACAAACAGAGACATTCAAAAGATATACAGATAAAAAAATAGGAGATAAATTAGCCTTAATTCGTATGCAAGGAGGGCAACAATACTTGATTTTAGATAGGATGTGATGAAATGTTACCAACAGATAACACTGACTATGATATTGAAGATGTCTCAATAATTAATTTTGACGTAAGACAAGAGCCTAGTAAGACTTTTAAACTGAATATGGAGAGAAATAAAGTAGATGGTATTTGTGATGATGTTGAAGCATTAAAACAGACCATTTTTTTAATTTTAAATACTGAAAGGTATGAGCACCTTATTTATTCTTGGAATTATGGTGTTGAACTAAATAATTTAATTGGAGAACCTATATCTTTTGTAATACCCGAACTTGAAAGACGAATCAAAGAAGCATTAGTGCAGGATGATAGGATTGAAAATGTAGATAATTTTCAGTTTGAGAATGTGAAAGGAAAAGTACATTGTAAATTCACAGTTTACAGTAAATATGGAAATATCAAAGCAGAGAAGGTGGTGAGTGTATAATTGTTTGAATTGATGACTTTAGAAAATATAATTAAAAGAATGTTAGATAGTGTTCCAGATACTTTTGATAAAAGGGAAGGTTCTATAATATACAATGCCTTGGCACCAGTTGCTATCGAGTTGACAGAAACGTATATCGCTATGGATGAATTACTAGACCAAACATTCGTAGACACTGCTAGTTACTATTATTTAGAGAAAAGATGTAAAGAACGAGGAATTACACCTTTACCAGCCACTAATACAATTGCTAAAGGCGTTTTCAATATAGATATTCCACTTGATTCACGTTTTAATTTAGGAGAATACAATTATATTGCAACTGAGAGAATAGCTGAAAAAACATATAAGATGAAATGTGAGACTGCTGGACCTATTTTTGAGTTAGGGCAACTAATACCTATCGAATATATAGATGGTCTTGAAACTGCTGAGTTAACTGAAATATTAATTAATGGAGAAGATGAAGAAAGTGAAGATAGTTTGAGACAAAGATATTATGATAGCCTAAATTCACAGAGTTTTGGTGGAAATATGCAAAACTATAGGGATGAAGTTAATAAACTGCCTGATGTTGGGGGAGTTAAAGTTTATCCAACTTGGGATGGAGGAGGGACTGTTAAGTTAGTAATAATTAACTCTAACTTCAAAGTTCCATCTAGTGATTTAGTTAATTTAGTACAAGAAGAAATTGACCCTATACAAAATCAAGGACAAGGCATTGGATTAGCACCAATAGGTCATAGAGTCACAGTTGAAGGAGTAACAAGTACAACTATAAAAATATCAGCAGAAATAACATACAAGAGTGGCTATACTTGGGAGAATATAAAGACTATAGCAGAGGAAGCCATTGACGACTATTTAAATGAACTTAACATGAGCTGGGAAGATGAAGAGAACTTAATAGTTCGTATATCTCAGATAGAGACTCGCCTGTTAAATATAGATGGAGTATTAGACATTGCAAATACTATGATAAATAGCATTGCATCCAATTTTAGTGTTGATAAAGATTCTATAGTAGTAAGAGGTGAAGTAGTTGGATAAAGAGATTAATTTGATAAATTACTTACCACAAATTTTACAGGACAAAGAAGAATATATAAAAGTATTTAATGTAGATAACAAAGAAATAAAAACATTACATGAAAAACTAAAGGACCTATCAAGTGACCAGTTTTTAGAGGATTTAACACCTTTTGGTATAAAAAGATGGGAAAAGATAATGTCTATAACTCCAAAGTCAAATGAAACTTTAGAGGATAGAAGGTTTAGGATTTTTAGTAAATATATAAGTAAATTACCTTATTCAGAGAGATTTTTAAGGAACTGGCTAGATAGTATAGTTGGAGAAGGCAATTATGAATTAACTATTAATAATGCTACTTATAACATACACCTTGAGAGTGATGCAAGAAATCAAGATTGGTTCAATGAAGTTCACACATTTGTAAGTAGTATTAAACCATGCAACATGACGCTAGATTATACTAGAGTTTTAGTCAGTAAAGATAATTATATGAATTTTGGAGCGACTACTATTACAGGACATGAGATTACAATTTACCCTTGGTCACCTAGCGACATTGAAACACAGGGAGAAATAAGTATACTAAGTGGTAATGGATTTGGATACCAAGAAATAACGATTTATTAGAGATTTATTAGATAGGAGGTGGTAGTTTGGCTACAGAAAAAAGTTACTATACAATATTAACAAATATAGGTAAAGCTAAGATAGCAAATGCAAGTATAGTAGGAGGAAAAGTTGATTTTGTTAAGATTCAACTTGGAGATGGTGGAGGAAATGAGTATAATCCAACAGAAGAACAAACTGTATTAAAAAATGTAGTTTGGGAAGGTAAAGTAGGAAATGTCACAACTGATAAAGCTATGTCTAATTGTTTACTTTTAGAAAGTCTTATTCCTGCGAGTGTTGGAGGCTTTGTAGTTAGAGAAATAGGTTATTTAGATACCGAAGGTAATTTACTCGCTATATCAAAGTATAGGTCAGCATATAAACCTAAAGTGGAAGATGGAGCAGTAATTGACATGAAAGTAAAAACTATCTTTGTTGTATCTAATGTAAATAATATAGAGCTTAAAATTGACCCTACGATAATTTTTGCTACATTAAAAGATTTGCAAGATTTAGAGGCTAAAATAAGCAATGTTAACACTAAAATTGATACAACTAAAATAGAGTTAACAAGCAACATAGAAATTGCTAAGACGGAGATTAACACTAAGATAGGTGATACAACATTACTTGAAACAACAGAGAAAACAAATATAGTTAGTGCATTAAATGAGGTAAAAACTAGTGTAGATAG
>NZ_JAGWCW010000016.1:0-93444 GCF_020657835.1 Clostridioides sp. ZZV14-6387 | reverse complement strand
CTTTAATCTTATAAAAAATTATCATAGTCATCAAATTTTATTATATTATATATAATTTCCTATACCTTGTTAACAGCATCTAAATTATTATCTTTATTGATATATATTTTTTCATTATATAAATCTTCATCAAACATTTTTATTATATTTTCTACTTCATACTTATACTCATCTTCATGCACTCTATAAAGCATTAAATCTTCTAGCAAATCTTTCATATCAAAATATACATCTTCTAATAAGTAAAAATAACCTTCTTCTATATCTTTCAGTTTATCTATAGTATCCAATTTCTTGCTTATATCTTTCATAACCTCTAAATTTTGTATATTTATATTTATGATTGTTAATAAGTACATTCTCACAGTTTTTATTATTTCGATAGAAAAATCTACAATATTATAATTTCCTTCTTTATTATACAGAGACTCCTTAAATTTATTAAAACAAGTATCTAAGTCACAATTTATGTCGTTAAATGGTGGTCTTATTATATCTCGTATTATCAAAAGATTTTGTATATCAATATTATTTGTTATTACTTCATCCAAAACAAATAAATTATATGCGTCATTTAATGGGTCATGAGCATCTCCACTAAATTCTAAATTAGCAAATTCAAGTAAGTTTTTTAATGATATGTAGTTCATACATCTCATACCACAATTTATATATTTTTCTTTTATATCTATAAATAAATCCCTAATATTATTTACAAATCTTGGATGATTATTCTTCTTAGAACTTCTCATATCAGTATTATTAAAACATGTCAAATCTAAATTGCCAAAAGTATATATTCCTTCAATTTCAGAAAATATGCCTAACCATTTTTTAAACTTTCTCATGACCTCTTCATAACTTGGTGCATTCTTCAATTCTTCTGAAGATATATGTGTTAATTCCTGTATATGAGGATACAATTCTTCATTACTTACTGGTTTTATTAAAGATTTAAATTTATCAATATTTTTTGTCTTTTCATCATACATAACTGCTCCAATTGCAATTATATCAGAATTTAATACTGCCCTCTTTGATTTAGAATTTGGCATATTCATTTCAAAGTCTACATATACTCTTTTCAATATAAACACCCTTTCCAATTGTTTATAGTGATTCTTTTTAATTATTTTTATTCAAAATCTTCTAAGAAAGAATGTTTCTCCCCATTTTGTTGCCAACCAAGTATTGAATCAAGATTTACATTTTCTGCTGCCTTAAATATAGATTTCTCTACATTTTTAAAATTTGGCTCTAAACTTTTTATTAAGTCTTTTATTTCATATCTCTTGTTTCCTGTTTTTTTAGCTGCAACCATACATGCACAATTTAGTGGCCATATACCACTATTTTGAATAAATCTTATAATATGCTCTTCTCTTATATAATAAAGTGGTCTTATGATTTTTATACCTTCAAAATTAGTAGAATTAAGTTTAGGAAGCATTGTTTTAAAATTACCAGCACACAATAAATTAAGCATTGTTGTCTCTATTACATCATCATAATGATGACCTAATGCAAGCTTATTACATCCTAACTCTTCTGCCTTTGAATATAATGCTCCTCTTCTCATTCTTGCACACATATAACATGGATAATCTTTTGCTATTTCATCTGCTATTTCAAATATTCTTGAATCAAATAAATGTATTGGTATATTTAGGTACTCACAATTATCTATAAGTAATTGTCTTATATTTGCATGATATCCAGGGTCCATAGCAATAAACTCAACATCGAAATTAACTTGTCCATGTCTTTTTAACTCCTGAAACATTTTAGCCATAAGAATACTGTCTTTTCCACCAGAAATTGCTACAGCTATCTTATCCCCTTCTTCAACTAATTTGTAATCTCTTATTGCTTTCATAAACTTTGACCATAAATTTTTTCTATATTTTTTTATTATACTTTTTTCTATATCTCTTACTGGAAGTCTTTCCTCAAAAGGAACTATAATTTCACAGCCTTTTCCTGATAGCTCACTCATTTAATCACCTCATATATTTATGTTAATAATATTTTACAAAAAAGTCTACCTTCATCTATAAAATACTATAATTTTCACTTTAATTTCAACAAATAATTTATAATTTTCAATAACACATAAACTTATAATAACATAAATAACCTCTTTCTTTTATTATCTTTTTTATTTTTCTCATTTAATATTTTATTATGAGTAACGATTTTTAAATGACTGAATATTATACACTAGATAGACTTACCTATCTATTCACAACAAGGAGGTTTTCAACTTGGAAAATAAGACTAGAGATATCAAAAAAAATTGTGGTCCATCTTTGGCTAGACCATACATTAATAATCAAATTTTCACAGAAATGTACTGCCTTTCTGATGCATTAAAATTTGGAACTATATTCCCAGAACTAAACTTATTAGAATCTGAAATGTACAACAAAGAATTATATGCTAAGCCAAAAAAATTTAGAGGAGGTAGAAGATAATGAAAGATTCATCTAGAGCTGAACTTATGAGAAAAATTCAGGAGACATCTTTTGCATGTGTTGATATGAACTTATATTTAGACAATCATCCTGATGACAAAAATGCTATCAACACTTACAATTCATTATGTAACCAATTTGCGCAAGCTAGATATGCTTACGAAAATAAATACGGTCCTTTAACTAACTTTGGGTATGCTCCAAGTAGATGCCCTTGGCAATGGGCTGACCAACCTTGGCCTTGGGACAGAGAATTTAATTATTAGACATCAAGTATTGGAGGATTGAAAATTCATGTGGATATATCAGAAAACTATACAACACCCAGTTAATATAAAAACTTGCGACCCTAGAATGGCTAAATTTCTTATAACTCAATTTGGGGGACCAAATGGAGAACTTGCTGCATCTTTAAGATATTTAAGCCAAAGATATACAATGCCTACTGGCAATATGCGTGCACTTTTAACAGACATTGGTACAGAAGAATTAGCTCACGTTGAGCTTATATGTACTATGGTTTATCAGTTGACTTCTGATGCAAGTCCAGAAGAATTAAAAGCTGCAGGTCTTGGTTCAAACTATGCACAAAATGGATATGGAATTTATCCAACAGATTCAAATGGTGTTCCATTTGATGTAAGACCTATAGCCGTTATGTCAAATCCTGTAACTGATTTACATGAAAATATGGCTGCTGAACAAAAAGCACTTGCGACTTATTATCAACTTATAAATCTAACAGATGATGTTGATGTTATAGATGTACTAAAATTCTTAGGTCAAAGAGAAATAATTCACTATCAAAGATTTGGTGAAGCTTTAATGGATGCTTACGACTTAGAAGAAAACCAAAAAATGTTCTAAAATTTTTATTTATATAAATTAATATTATTTGATAATTTATAATTTACTGTTGTTATTAAAATTTACAAAATAACATAAATCCAGTTTATTTTCTATAAATTGAAGAAGGTAAAGAAAAAAGCAGGTACTAATTAAATAGTAATATAGAATGTAATCTATAACACTATTAATATTGTACCTGCTTTTTTATTATAAGCAATAAAGAAAAATCTATTGATTAAGTTCTATAATAAAAAATTATTATAAAACTCTTCTTGCGTTTACATATCTACTTGAATAGTAACTACTATTTATATTAGATATTGTTACCTTTTTCGATGAACCTGAAGATGCATGTATCATATCTCCATTTCCCATGTATATTCCAACGTGACTTACAGAACCATTATTTGACCCTTGTGTATCAAAGAATATTAAGTCTCCACTTCTAAGGTCTCCTCTGTTTACATATGTTCCATACTTACTTTGGTCTCTAGATACTCTTGGTATGCTAACACCTGCTGATTTTTTCATAACGTATTGTGTGAATCCTGAACAGTCAAAACTATTTGGACCTTCCGCTCCCCATACATATGGTTTTCCAAGTAGTGTCTTTGCAAAACTTATTACACTATCAGCTCCCTGACTTGGAGTGTTAGTTGAATCAGATGGAGTTGAAGTATCAACAGAACCTTTTTCAGCAAGATATTGACTTGATACATATCCTGTTTGATTGTCATGATTTACCTTTGTCCATCCTCCATCTTCAGAAATACTTCCAACTTCAGTTCCATAGCTTAATGTTGCTACTTTAGAATGACCTGTACCTGGCCCCGTTCTAAGGTTTAATGATTTTGCTGTTACAACCTTTGTGTCCTTTACAAGGTCATTTGAACTACTTCCAGAATTTCCATTCGTAGATTCATTTACACTAGTTCCTAAATATTTGCTTGAAACATAACCCACTCTACCATTAGAACTTATTTTTGACCATCCATTTGACTCAGATATGTATCCAACTTCAGTTCCGTATCCTAATGTAGATATTTTAGAACTACTTGTACTTGGTCCTGTCCTAAAATTTAATCCTTTGGCTGTAACAACTTTTGTTGACTTAACTGAAGCATCACTACTTTCATTACTATTCCCAAGGTTATTTATTCCTACATAATTTGCATGTACATAACCTGTGTTTCCATTATATTTAACTTTTGCCCAAGAACCATCTTTTCCTACATACTCAACTTTATCACCTTTGTAAAGTTTTCCCATTGATTCATGGTTTGTACTTGGTCCTTTTCTAAAATTTACTGCATTCCCTGTTATTGTTCTACTTTCTATACTTACACTCTCTACTCCAGATTCATCGGCATATGCTAAGTTCCCCATTGTAGGCATTATTATCGCAGTTGCCATTATACTGGCTGCTATTCTCTTTTGATTAAAATTCATAACTTTCCACTCATCTCCTCTTTTCTAGTAACTTTATTTAATTTTTAAATATAAAAGAAATAATTGACACTCTATTAAAATATCAATTATTTCTTTTATATTAATATTATTACAAATTTGTAACTATTTGTCTATAGCAATATTTATTTACCACAAATTACCATAAATTAATTTTAATTATTAACAGCCTGTAATTCAGCAATATAGCCATCTTTTACCTTTTTAAAAGATGGCTATATTTTTTAACTTTTTTGTAACTTTTTAAAAACCTGTTGAACCAAATCCACCTTTTCCTCTTTCAGAATCACTTAATTCTTTCACTTCTTCTATGTTAATATCATAGATAGGTTTCACTATCATTTGAGCAATTTTCATATGTTTCTCAACTTTAAAATCATTTTTCCCATGATTTATTAATATAATTTTAAGCTCTCCTCTATATCCTTCATCAATAGTTCCTGGTGTGTTTAACACAGTAATAGAATGCTTTAAAGCAAGTCCACTTCTAGGTCTTACCTGTGCTTCTGTCATAGCAGGAAGCTCTATACATATACCAGTTTTAATAAGTTTAGTCTCTCCAGAAGGTATTACAACCTCTTCTATAGAATACAAATCCATACCAGCATCACCCTTGTGAGCAAAATTAGGTATTATAGCATCGTCATTTAATTTTTTTACTTTCAAATTATACATTTTATATCTCCTTTCAACTTTCTATAAATATTATAACTTAAATTTCGACCTCTTGAAGTTTTTTATTTTTTTGTGGTAATATAATTATTAGTGTTTTAAAGGAGGATTTTTTATGAAACTTGTACTTGCTGAGAAACCATCTGTTGCAAAAACTATAGCATCCTTTCTAGGTGCAAAGACTAGACAAGATGGTTACTTTGAAGGAAATGATTATATAATTACTTATGCAGTTGGGCACTTAGTATCATTATATGATATGAAGGATTATGATAAAGATAAATATTCTGGTTCTTGGAAAATGAATAATTTTCCATTTGTTCCTGAAGATAAGTTTAAATTTAAGATTGATAGTTCTAAAACCAAACAATTTAATACTGTAAAAAAGCTCTTGAATAGAAAAGATGTAGAATATGTAATAAATGCTACTGATAATGACCGAGAAGGAGAACTCATAGCATTTCTAATATTTTTACTTGCAAACAATAAAAAACCAGTAAAAAGAATCTTAGTAAATGAATGGACACCAGAAGACATTACAAGAGGTATAAAAAACTTAAAAGATGAAGATGAAATGAGAAATCTTCAAGCAGCTGGATATACAAGACTTATCACTGATTGGTTGATTGGAATAAATTTCACTTCTGTTGCTACATTGAAATATGGAAATGGAAAATTATTAAATATAGGTAGAGTAATTCTTCCAACAGTTAAATTAGTCTATGATAGAGATATGGAAATACTAAATTTTATTCCTAAAACTTATTACGAAATCGAAGGTCATTTTAAAGCTGAAGCTGGTGAATATAAAGGTAAGTATGTTAAGGGCAAAGAAAGTAAATTTGATACACTTGAAGATGCAAATAAAATTATAGCTTCAATTACATCTGAAACAGGTAAAATACTAGATAAAAAAGTTACTATGTCAAAAGAATATGCACCCAAACTTTTTAGTTTGACATCACTTCAAGGATATATAACTTCTAAGTATTCTAATTTTACATCTGACAAGGTTCTAAATGTCTGTCAATCTCTTTATGAAGGTAATGGTAAGGGTGGATATATAACTTATCCTAGAACTGATTCTATTTTTTTAGAAGAAAGCTTAACTTCAAAAGTATCTCAAACCTTAGACAAATTAAAGGTTGGTCTTGAATATGAAAATAAAATTAAATTTTCCAAGACTAAAAGAGTCTTTGATTCTTCTAAAGTAGATTCACATAGTGCTATAATCCCTACTTATATAATTCCAAAAAGCTTATCTAAAGATGAACAACTAGTTTATGATGCTATAAAAGATAGGTTCATAGCAAACTTTATGCCTCCTGCTGAATATGAGAATACAGAAATTAAGACAGAAGTAGATAATTGTACTTTCCTAACAAAAGGTAAAGTACTTAAATCAAAAGGATATCTTGAAGTATATAATAAGGAAGAAAAAAACGATTTACTTCCACTTGTAAATAAAGATGATAGTGTAGATGTCTTAGAAGTAAAACCATTAACTAAACAGACTACTCCTCCTAAACCATATACTGAAGACACTCTTCTAAAAGCCATGAAAAATTGTGGTAAAAACGTGCCTGAAGAAGATACAACAGTGTTATCAGGATATTCTATAGGGACATCAGCCACACGTGCTGATGTATTGAAGAAAATAAGCCAAGTTGGATATGTAAATAAAAAAGGAAAATCTTACTCTATAACAGACCTTGGAAAAAACTTAGTTGAAATTTTCCCTGTTAAAGATTTATTTGATGTAGACTATACTGGAAAACTTGAAAAAAGTTTGAGTGATATTCAAAAAGGAAAATACACTAGAAAAGAATATCTTACTAATATCATTAATTTTATATATCAAAATGTCAATATTATAAAGCACGATACTTCAAAAAACATAAACACAGAAGCATATATTTTTGATTCAAAAACTAAAAAATTTACTAAAACAAAGGAAAAAAAGCAGAAAAAAGGTATAGCTAATTCCACAAAGGAAATTGCTGTATCAAAAGATTCTGATGACAAAAATGAAAGTAAAAATAATGATGATAATCCATCTCTTGGTAAATGTCCTGTTTGTCAGGGTGATGTGCTTGAATTCGATAAAGGGTTTGCTTGTAAAAATCATAAAGAATGTAAATTTGTTATTTGGAAAAATGATAAGTACTTAAGTCTTTATAAAAAGAAAGTTAATAAAACAATGGTCAAAAACATTTTAAAAAAAGGTGAAACCAAGGTAAAGTCTTTAACTGCTAAAAATGGGAATAAGTTTGATGCCACATTAAAATACAATAAGAATCCAGATAATGGTTATTTTAGTTGGAAAATAGAGTTTGATAATTAAATAATACTCATAAAACAATAAATGTCAGTAGTATAATATATAATATTATGCTACTGACATTTATTGTTTTAAAAAATTTTTCTTTTTTAATTATGACTTTCACAACTACATCTAACCTAATTTTTTTACTATTTCTGATAGCTTCAGTGTATGTTCATCCAATAAAGCTAACTCTTCTTCAGAAAGATTTGATAGTTTCTTTACTAAAGACTCTTTAAGTATAGCTTTTACTGCATCAAACAATTTAAATGCCTTATCCGTTAATTCCACCCTAAGAATTCTTCTATCTTTTGGGTCAGGAAATTTATTCACTAAATCATGTTCTACCAATCTATCAATAATTGGTGTCATATTTGATTTTAATATTCCTAAATTAGAAGCTATTTGAGAAATTGATGATGAGTTCGATGTCATAAGATAAAGAATTACCTTCGCATGCGATGGAGCCATTGGACATTCTTCAAAATACGCTTTCATTATATCCGAGTTATTTTGAAATTTTTTTAACAAATCACTTTCTTTAAATATATTATTTTCAAGTACAAATAAGAAATCTAAGAAAGAGTCTGCTATTTTAAGTATATTATTGTTATCCATCTTTGTAACATCCCTTCAACAAATAATGTAATAAAACATTCGTTATTTATATAGTATAAATTATAAACTATTAATAAATTTAAAACAAGAAAAAGTTATTGACTCATAATAATTATAAATTTATAATCAAATTAGAGAATTATAAATTGCCAATAAAGGGAAGTTTTTTTATTAGCCTAAAACTAAACTTAAAATAAGACACTTTAAATTCTACAACAAGCTAGTGTGCAATATATAATAGGAGGAGATATGAAAAGATATTTAATAGTTTTCTTAATGTGTAGTTCACTGTTTTTAGTTGGATGTGGAAAAACAGAAGAACCTGAACCTGAGAAACCAATAGCAGTTTCTGTTCAAAAAGCAGTAGGAGGAGAAATTGAAAACACAAATGCTTTTTCAGGAACTACAAAGGTTAAAGATGAAACAGCTGTTACTGCACAGACTGTTGGCACAGTTCAAGAAGTTTATGTAAAACTTGGGCAAAATGTAAGAAAAGGAGATGAATTATTGAGTATAAGCAGTCCAGATCTAGAAAATAGTGTAAAACAAAGTAAAGCAGCATTAGATTTGGCTAAAGCAAGTTATTCAAGTGCAACTGGTGGTTCATTAGAATCACAAGTAAATCAAGCAAAGACAGCTCTTGATAATGCAAAGATTCAATATGATGAATCTCAAAGGAATTATGACAATAATAAGGTTCTTTATGAGCAGGAAGTAATTAGTTTAGACCAATTTAAAAAAATAGAATTTGCTTTAGAACAATCAAAACAACAACTAGATTCTGCTCAAAGATCATACGATACAGCAACTTCAAAGAGTATACCTCAAGCTAAAGCTCTTGCTAAAAAACAACTTGACCAAGCTCAAGTATCATATAATTTGGCAATGAGTAACTTAGATAAGTTAACATTAACAGCTCCAGTAGATGGTACAATAACGGCTAAAAACTTTGATGCAAAAGAAATGATAACACAATCACAGCCAGCTTTTACTATTTCCAACCCTAACATATTAGAAGTTGACTTAAATGTAGCCGAATCAGACATAGGTAAATTTAAGAAGGATGGAAACGTAGAAGTTATAATTGAAGACCAGAGAATTTTAGGAAAAGTAGATTATGTACCTTCAGTAGTTGACCCACAGACATCTTTATATCCTGTTAAAGTGCTTGTTAATAATACAAACAATAAATTTAAAGCAGGAATGTCTGCTCAAGTAAATTTAAGTGTTGAAAAAGAAAATGGTGCTGTTACAGTACCTAAAAAAGCAATATTCGAAGAAAAAGGAAAGAAATATGTATACATAGCAAAGAAGGATAATATAGCAAAGAAAAAATTAGTTCAAACAGGAATTGTAACAGAGGATAAAATAGAAATCAAAAGTGGTGTAAGCGAAAAAGATACAGTGGTTATTGGGGGTATAAGTCTTATTTCTGATGGAACTAAGATATTTCCTGTAGAAAAGGAGAAATAGTACTATGAATTTTATACAAACTTCTGTTAAGCGTCCTCTCACAATCATAATGGTCTTCTTAGTATTAATAGTTTTTGGTGGCATTGGATACAAGAAAATGTCAATAAATCTAATGCCTGATATAGAAATACCTGTTGTAATGGTTATGACTACTTGGACAGGTGCTGGTCCTCAAGACGTTGATGAACAAGTTAGTCAAAAAGTTGATGAAAGTTTATCAGCTGTTTCAAACGTAAATACTACCATATCAAGTTCACAAGAAAGTGTTTCTATGGTAGTTGCTCAATTCGAGTTTGGAACCAATTTAGATGAAATAATGAACGATGTTAGGTCTAAAGTTGATGCATTACAGACTAGTCTTCCAGAGGATGCAGCTAAACCAACAGTTCTAAAATTAGATATGAATGCACAAGCCATAGGTCAGCTTGTTATATCTGGAGGAAATGAAAATAGTTCACAGGCATTGAGAAAATATGCTGAGGATGTGATTCAACCTAAAATAGAATCTATAGATGGTGTAACTTCAGCAGACCTTAAAGGTGGAGAAAAAGCACAGGTCAATGTAATAGCTGACCCAGCTGTTCTTTCAAATTATGGAGTTAGTTTATCAACTATAAAGGGTATCTTATCATCTAGTAATAAAACATATCCTTATGGGTCAATTACTCAAGGTGAAGATAAAATAGTTTTAAGAGCAATTGATAAACTTGAATCTTTAGATGATATAAAACAGCTTCAAATTCCTGTAAAAGGTGGAAATACAGTTAGATTAGATAACCTTTGTAGTGTAGATTATGGATATGCAGACAAAGACAGTATTTATAGATATAATGGAAAAGACAGTTTGGTAATAGATATTTCTAAACAACAGGATGCCAATACTGTAAAAGTTATGCAAAATGCATATAAATATGTAGATGAATTAAATAAAGAAAATCCTCAATTTAAAATTAAAATTGCTAACGATACAAGTGAGTACATAAGTGAATCAATAAATAGTGTAATGAGCAACTTGCTTATAAGTGCTGTTATTGCCTTTGTGGTAATCTTTGCTTTCTTAAAAAGTGTAAGAGCTTCACTAGTTGTTGCCATAGCAATCCCAATTTCTATAATAGGTGCTATAGCAGTTCTATACTTTACAGGAGAAAGTTTAAACCTTATCACTGCAAGTTCCTTGGTAATTTCAGTTGGTATGGTTGTCGATAATGCTACAGTTGTAATTGAAAATATATTTAAATATAGGAAAAGTGGTCGCATGAGTATTGATGATTGTGCTATTGAGGGTACAAGAACTGTAACCAATGCCATACTTGCATCAACATTGACTACTATAGCAATATTTTTACCTATTATGTTTACAGAAGGTATAGCTAAAATAACCTTTGGAGCATTAGGTAAAACACTTATAGCTTCTCTAGCCTTCTCTTTCATAGGCGCAATTACTCTTGTTCCTAGTGTATTCGCAAAATTAAGTAGAGGTAAGAATAGCGAAAAAATGAAAGAAAAAGATAGCCCTATATTTGATAAAGTAAGTGAAGGGTATAAAAAATTACTAAGTGTATGCTTAAGACACCAACGCTTAGTAGTAATAGCAAGTTTACTTATTTTTATAGCTTCTCTATTTGGAATGAGCTTTATAGGTATGGACTTTATGCCTGCTGCAGACAAAGGGGCATTGGCAATTTCTATAGAACTTCCAAAGGGTCTTAGTCTAGAATCTAATGATTACTATGTATCTATGACTGAGAAAAAAGTTTCAGATATCCCAGAAGTTAAAACTTTAATAACAACTTTAACATCAGATTCAAATAATAATACAGCAAATATAGCAATTGAATTAGAATCTCAAAAAAATAGAAAGAGAACTACTGATGAGATAGAAAAAGAAATAATTGATAGAGTTGCCACTGTCCCAGACTGTAAAATAAATGTAAGTCAAAATAGTAGTGTCATGGGTGGAAGTACAGGGGCAGACTTTACATTAGAAATGAAAGGCCCTGATTTAGATGTATTAAAAATATTAGGAAAAGAAGCCGAAAAACAATTCAGCTCCATAAAAGGATTTAGAAATGTTAAGACTTCTCTTACAGATACAACACAAGAAGCTCAATTTACCATAGACAAACATAAAGCTCAAGAGTATGGTGTAAATACTGCCGAAATTGCAGGATTACTACGTACAGCAATAAATGGTGATTCAGTCACTACTGCTACTATTGATGACTATAAAGTGGATGTAAATTTAAAATTTAAAGCAGACAGTATTGACAATCTGGAAGATATAAAACAATTAAAAGTAAACTCTGCAACTGGAAAAGAAGTTCCTCTTGGTGCTTTTTCAGATATAAAAATGGCAGATGGTCTACAATCTATATCTAGGACTGATGGAGATTTCTCTGTAAATATAACTGCTACACTTGATAATGTAGATGCTGGTACTGCTACTAAACTAGCACTAGAAAAAACTAACAAGATGGTAATTCCTAAAGATTACTCTATTGGTGTTGGTGGAGAAACAGAGATGATGAACGAATCTATGGCAAGTCTTGGATTCTCAATGGTTATAGCCATAGCATTAGTTTATATGGTAATGGTAGCTCAGTTTGAATCATTTAGTAAACCATTTATAATCATGTTCTGTGTTCCATTTGCATTTGTTGGAGTTGTACTTTCTCTCCTAGTCAGTGGGCAAAGTTTGAGTACTGTAGGTATGTTAGGTATAATCTTACTTATAGGTATAGTTGTTAACAATGGTATAGTTCTTATTGACTACATAGAACAACTTAGAAAAACAAATCGTAACAATGATTTAATTGGATTGGTCTCTATTGGTTGTGCAGCAAGATTAAGACCAGTTCTAATGACAACAGCAACAACAATTTTAGGTATGTTACCAACAGCACTATCTCTTGGTGAAGGTGGAGAAACAATGCAACCACTAGCAATAGTTATAATGGGAGGTCTGACTGTATCTACACTTATAACTTTGGTACTTATACCTACCATATACTTGATATTTGATAAGTGGGAAGATAAGTTTTCAGACAAAATGCCTAAGATATTTGGTAAAATAACAGATAAAATAGGTGATATAAAAAGAAAGATAATAAAGAAACCAAAATTGAAAGCTAAAGTTTAAATAGAATGGAGGGTGATTGTATTGAATAAGAAAGTTAGTAAAATAGTTGCAATCGGATGTGGTGTTGGTATAATAACAGCTAATCTAATGCCAGTTTATGCAAATGATAATACTTCTTCTATAAATAAAGTTGATAACTCTATCATGAATGACTCAACTAAAAGAACATCTGAAAAGGAAATTTTGACTGCTAGAGAAGCTGTCAGTGCAGCGCTTAAAAATAGTGAAAAATTAAAGATGAAATCAGAAGAAATAAAAATGTTAAAAGAAAAGTTAGAAGTACAAGATGAGTTTGATAGTTTTACTGGAAGTGATAATGCATTTCCATACGACCAAATTGGACTTCTTAAAAATCAAAGTGAGCAAGCTAAGGGATTTATGGAAGACCAAATAGCCAATGATATTACTAATAAATACAATGATTTAGTCTCAAGAGAAAATGAATTGGATAAAATAAAAAACAATCTTGAGATAAAAACTAAAGAAATTAAAGATATGAAATTAAAAAAAGAGTTGGGTTTAGTAACATCATTAGAAACTGAGTCAGCTGAACTTGAACTTCAAACGCTACAAAATACTCAAAAATCTAAGCTTCAAGAATTAAAAAATAATCAAGACTATTTTAAATTGTTAACTAATATAGATTTAAATAATTATCAATTGGATAAAGAATATAGATTTGAATCTTTTAGAGTTGGTGGCTCAGTCGATTCATATATGGAAGGTAAGGTTAATGAATACTTAAAGTATGACCAATTGATTTTAGAACGTACTGAAGAAAGTTTTAATGATAAGGATGAGAATAAAGCAGATTTACCAGATAGACCTAATCTTACAAGACCAGTTGCACCTACAAAACCAGAACAAAATGGTTTACCTGATGATGAATATAAGGTTCTTATGGATAAGTATAAAAAAGATTATGAGCAATATGAAAAAGAAGTTGAGGTATACAATCTTGAAAGACAGACTTATGCTGCTGGGCTTACTACATATGCAAATTATCTTCAACAAAAATACAATACTGAAAATGGTCTAGTAACATTAGAAGACAGTAAAAAAGCTCTAAAAAAAGGCTTAATTGACAGTTATGCTCAATTACTTGCTTTAGAAGATACAATTGAAATTACTAAAAAGCAACTTGAATTATCAGAAAAACAAGTAAAAAATACTAAATTAAGATATGATTTAGGATTAATTACTCTAACTGATTATAAAAAACAAGTAGTAAGTAATGAAGATGCTAAAAATAGCTATGACACGCTTATTGTAAACTATAACTCACTAAAAAATGGTATAGAAAAGCCTTGGATACTTAGTACTGGAAATAATACTGGTAAATAGAAAGTATTAAATAACTTTCACAAAGTTGTTTAATAAAAATATATAGAAAATTGATTTATTATTAAATAAAAGACTGTAGATATATTTATATAGAAACAAATATATCTACAGTCTTCTTAGTATACAATTTATAAATTTATTTTATATAAATCTACTTAATTCTATATATTCAATATTTCAATTTCATATCAAATAATTTTCATTTTAAATCATTATAACTTTTCTAAGTTCCATATGACATAGTCCTTCTACCTAGAGCTTATATCTATGTAAGTCTTTATTATAATAAAATAATTGACAGTTAGAAAAATAAAACTATTTTGAAACCTGGAATCCATATTTTAAAGGGTCATCATTGTCAATAATATAAGTAGATACTCCTGTTATATAAGCACTTCCTGTAATTTTAGGTATTACTGCAGAATAATCTCCAGCCTTTGCTTCTTCCTTAATTACACCCGTAAATGTAGTACCAATAAAGCTTTCATATACAAAAGGCTCTCCAATACCAATTTTACCTCTTTTATAAAGAGTCGCCAGTTTAGCGCTAGTACCAGTTCCACATGGAGAACGGT
Source organism: Clostridioides sp. ZZV14-6387 (assembly GCF_020657835.1). Classification (NCBI taxonomy): domain Bacteria; kingdom Bacillati; phylum Bacillota; class Clostridia; order Peptostreptococcales; family Peptostreptococcaceae; genus Clostridioides; species Clostridioides sp. ZZV14-6387. Next base: position 78,510 of record NZ_JAGWCW010000016.1, on the reverse strand, counting down.
CTGCCATATAATCACCAAATATTACAACATTTCTCATGTCACATCCAGGTGTTGAAGTAGGACAATACAATTCAGCAAGGTCAACAGAAGTAATATCACATTCAGGATGTTGTATTTCGTTTTCTTGGTTAGCATGTTCAATTAATTTCATACCAAAATCAGTTAGAAATGGAATATTTTCAGGTGTTACATCCATACCAAATTGTGTAACATCACACAATGCGAAGAAACTTCCTCCAAATGAAATATCATATGTAATCTCTTTTCCATCAATATTAGTTGTTAAGTTTTCCTTATACAAAAATGCAGGTACATTTGTTAGTGTTACATTTACAACTTTACCATCTTTTACTTCTGCTTTTGTACGTATTAGACCAGCAGGTGCATCTAAAACAACTTCTGTATATGGTTCTTTTGCTTCTACAAGTCTAGCTTCTATAATCGCAGTAACTGTTCCAATAGTTCCATGCCCACACATATTCAAATATCCACCAGTATCCATATATATAACTCCATAATCTGCTTCTGAATGGATTGGCTCAGTAACAATAGAGCCAAACATATCATGATGTCCACGAGGCTCAAACATTAATGCCTTACGATACTGGTCACAATTCTCTTCCAAATATTTTTTCTTTTCAATCATTGTATTTCCTGGCAATTTTGGAAATCCAGATAATACAACACGTGTAAATTCTCCAACTGTATGTGTATCAACAGCAGTAAAACATTTTTCGTAAATACTAAGATTTACATTTGGTTTTAGTTCCATTTTGGAAACCCCCTTAATATTATGTAATATAGTTATGTAACTTTATTTTATAACTTTATTTTTAAATTGTCAACTCAGAGAACTGGAAAAGATTAAGAAAATATGATATCGTATATTTAAACAAAAGTAACGACTAATGGAATATAACAAGAAAGGAAATGTAATCTATGGGAAATAGAGAGAAACAGTTGAAAAATGCTTCAATGCCATCAGACTTAAAATATTTAAATCGGAAACGAATACTTGATATCATCAGAAATACAACAGAAGTATCAGTCAATGATATTAGTGAAGCGACCAAAATCAGTCGTCCTACAGTGAAAAAAGCTATTCAGAGTTTTGAAGAAATAGGGCTTTTGGTCTCAGCAGGTAAAGGCAGTTCTACAAATATTGGTGGAAAACGCCCAGAATTATATTCGTTTTCTTGTAATAAAAGGATATTGTGTATCTCTCTTGAAGAGAGCTATATTCATTTTGCACTTTTGACTATGAAAAATGAATGTGTCTTAGAAATAGAAATTCCTGCTACTTACAACAATACATTAGACACATTTCAGAAAGAATTAGCAATTCATATTGAAGATATTCTAGTAAATGCAGAAATCTCTCATGATGAATTATATGGCATAAGCTTTGCAATCGCTGGATTCGTAGACCAAAAATATGGTATTGTCAGATTTTTTATGATGGCTCCACATTGGGGAAGAAATATCAATATAAAAGAATGGCTTGAGAAATTGTATCCAAAACAGGAGATTATAGTAGAAAACCTAGTTAGAATGGCTGGAAATGCGCTTCTTCTTGAGGAAGAATTTCGTAATAAAAGAACAGTTGTCATGTATGCAGAGGCAGGAATTTCTTCATGCTACATTGATAATGTTGTACTTACTGGTAGAAATGCTCTTATTGGAGAAATCGGACATATGACTGTTGATTACAGTGATGAAGAGATTTGTTCCTGTGGAAGTAAGGGATGCTTTGAACGTATGGTTAGTGCTGAAAGAATTCGCCATAGGTTAAAGAAAAATTCAATGAAACTTTTAAAGTCTTCTATAAATCAGTGGATAGAATCTAAAGATTTAATTCGACATGTGTTTGAAGAAGCAGACAATGGAGATGAACTGTCAATGATAGAGGTTGGTTATCTGGCAGAAATGTTCTCATTAATGTTGAAAAATGTAGCAATCAATTTTGACCCAGAAATTGTAGTCCTCCTTGGACAATATGCTTATGCAGGAGACTATTTTAAGATTAAATTGAAAGAAGAGCGAAAAAAAGCTCGATTCTTCCCAGAAGAAACTGCATCTGTAATATATTATGATATACGACCATTAAGAGAACTCCAAAAAGCTGGTGGATATCAGGTATTAACACAAAAATTCTTTGAAAATCCCATATTTTATAAAGGTAATATTAAGGAAAATGAAGATTAATCAAAAGCTTATGATTTTATAGAGCCATCCAAAATGGATGGCTCAAAAGTTTAACTCTGAATTTAATTATCTTTTATCAAATGTCTCATCTATTTTACATCTTACCATGTTAACAAATTCAGAAATATTATATCCTTTCAGTTTACATCCACATTTAGGACAATAATCTAGTCTCCTAGATACCAAAGCCCTACAACTAGGCTCTGGGCATCTCATTTTTAGACTTTCCTCTGCTACTTTAAATCCACATCGTGGGCATATACTACCTGGACGTGATGATACTTCCTTTCCACATTTAGGACACTTTGTCAACTTTATCCCCTCCAGTAAACTCAATTTAATTATTAGTTAAAATTTCTCTCTACAATAATATATGCAATACAATTAAATACGTTTCACCTTAAGTTATATAAGTTATTTTTTTATAATAAAATAAAAATCCCCTATACTTAACTTACAAATAATTTATTTGATACATTAAATATATAGGGGATATTACTTTAATTATATAATTTTACAGTATATTACTATCTAGGATTTTTTATAGATGCCTGAGCTGCTGCAAGTCTAGCAATTGGCACTCTAAATGGTGAACAAGATACATAGTTAAGTCCTACATTATAACAGAACTCTACTGAAGATGGTTCTCCACCATGCTCTCCACATATTCCTAGTTTTAATTCTGGTTTAACTTCTCTACCTAACTTAGCTCCCATCTTAACTAATTTACCAACACCATTTTGGTCTAGTACTTGGAATGGGTCTTTTTCTAATATTTCTTCATCTACATATTGACCTAAGAATTTACCAGCATCATCTCTTGAATATCCAAATGCCATTTGAGTTAAGTCATTAGTACCAAAGCTGAAGAAGTCTGCCTCTTGTGCTATTTCATCAGCAGTTAAACAAGCTCTAGGTATTTCTATCATAGTACCTACAGTATAAGGAACTTCTACACCTTCTTCTTTTATTATAGCATCAACAGTATCTACTATCATTTTTCTTATTATCTTTAACTCATTTACTTCTCCAACTAATGGAACCATTATCTCTGGAGAAACTTTAACACCTGCTCTTATTGCCTCTATAGCTCCTTGTATTATAGCTTTAGATTGCATTACACATATTTCAGGATAAGTTATTGCAAGTCTACAACCTCTGTGTCCAAGCATTGGATTAAATTCATCTAAATCAACTATTCTCTTCTTAATATCACTTACTTTTATACCCATAGATTTTGCAAGCTCTTCTATAGTCTCATCATCATGAGGTAAGAATTCATGTAGTGGTGGGTCTAGCAATCTTATATTAACTGGTTTTCCATCCATAACTTTAAATAATTCTACAAAATCTTCTCTTTGCATTGGTAATATTTTTTCAAGTGCTTTTTCTCTTTGCTCTACTGTATTAGATAATATCATTTCTCTAACTGCTGGTAATCTATTTTCATCAAAGAACATATGCTCAGTTCTACATAGACCTATACCTTCAGCACCAAACTCTATAGCTGCACGAGCATCTCTAGGATTATCTGCATTAGTTCTAACCATCATACACTTGTGTTTGTCTACCCACTTCATTAATTTCTCAAAGTTACCAGTTAAAGCTACTTCTGTTTTCTTAACATCTCCTAAGTAAACATTTCCTGTAGAACCATCTATAGAAATATATTCTCCTTCTTTTATAACTACATCATCAAGTGCTCTTATTTCTTTATTAAATTCATCAACTTTTATTTCTCCACATCCAGCAACACAACATTTACCCATACCTCTAGCAACAACTGCTGCATGTGATGTCATTCCTCCTCTAGCTGTAAGGATTCCTTCAGCCTTAACCATACCTTCTATATCTTCTGGAGATGTCTCTAGTCTAACTAAAACTACTTTTTCTCCTTTTTCACTTGCTTTTACTACATCATCAGCATTGAAATAAACTTTACCACTTGCTGCACCTGGTGATGCTGGTAAACCTTTTGCTATAACTTTAGCTTCTTTTAATGCCTTATCTTCAAATTTTGGATGTAATAATTGGTCTAATTGATTAGGCTCAATTCTCATTATAGCTTCTTTTTCGTCTATTATTCCATCTTCAACTAAATCAACTGCTACAGCTATTGCTGCTGCTGCTGTTCTCTTACCATTTCTAGTTTGTAATATATATAATCTTTCATTTTCTATAGTAAACTCTATATCTTGCATATCTTTATAGTGACCTTCAAGTATATGAGTAATTTTTACGAATTCATCAAATACAGCTGGCATTACATCAGCAAGAGTTGATATATTTTGAGGAGTTCTTATACCTGCAACAACGTCTTCACCTTGTGCATTCATTAGGAATTCACCAAATAATTTATTTTCTCCTGTAGCTGGATTTCTAGTAAATGCAACACCTGTACCACTAGTTTCTCCCATGTTACCAAATACCATTGATTGGATGTTTACTGCTGTTCCTAAGTTATGAGCTATATCATTCAATTTACGGTATACGATTGCACGAGGGTTATTCCATGATCTAAATACAGCCTCTATAGCAAGCATTAATTGCTCTTTTGGGTCTTGTGGGAAATCACTTTTAATTTCTTTTTTGTATATTGCTTTAAACTCTTTTACTATTTCTTTTAAATCATCAGTTGTAAGCTCTGTGTCAACTGTATATCCTTTTGCTTCTTTTACTCTATCTAATACATTCTCAAATTTATATTTTGGAACTTCCATAGCAACATCAGAAAACATTTGTATGAATCTTCTGTAACTATCATATGCAAATCTTTCATTTTGTGTAGCTTCTGCTAGACCAACAACACTATTATCATTAAGACCTAGGTTAAGAATTGTATCCATCATTCCTGGCATAGAGAATACTGCACCAGAACGAACTGATACTAATAATGGATTCTTATTGCATCCTAATGTTTTATTTAAGTCTTTTTCTAACGTAGCTAAATGATTTTCTATTTCTTTTATTATCTCTGCTCTTATACTTTCATTGTTAACATAATAGTCATTACATGCTTCTGTTGTTATAGTGAATCCAGGAGGGACAGGTAAGCCTATCTTAGTCATTTCTGCTAAATTGGCACCTTTACCTCCTAGTAAAGATTTCATGTCTTTGCTTCCTTCACCAAAACTATAAACATACTTAGTTTCCATTGTTAAATCCCCCATTAATCTTTTTATTTTAATTTATATCATTTTTATTAATAGACATTATTAAATTTCTATTTCTTTGTATATCTTTAGACCATTTTCTTTCATTATGTCTAAGATTATACCTGCTGTTTCTTCTATTGCCTTATTTGAAACATTTATTACTGGGCATCCTATTTTTTTCATTATTTCTTCTGAATAATCTAATTCCTGAAGTATTCTTTCTAGATTAGCATAGTTGGCTTTACTAGATAGACCTAAAGCTTTTAATCTTTGAGTTCTTATTTCATTAAGCTTTTCAGGTGAATTAGTAAGACCTATTATCTTCTTAGTATTTATCTCAAATACCTCTTTAGGAATTGGTATTTCTGGAACTAATGGAACATTAGCTACTTTTATATTTTTATTAGCCAAATACATACTCAAAGGAGTTTTAGATGTTCTTGAGATTCCCACTAAAATTATGTCTGCTTGAAGAACACCTCTAGGGTCTTTTCCATCATCATATTTTACTGCAAACTCTATAGCTTCAACTCTCTTAAAATAAGATTCATCTAATTTTCTAATTATACCAGCTTCTCTTTTAGGTTTTCTTCCTGTTCTCTTGCTTATTTCTCTTAAGATATCTGTCATAAGGTCTATACAACTAAGACCTTCTCTCTCACAATATCTTTCAACAATACTGCATAACTCTTCATCAACTAATGTATATACAATCAAAGCGTTTTCAGCTTTCGCATTCTCCAATGTTTCAAGTAGTACTCCTTTATTAATCATGTATGGGAATCGTTTTATTTCATAAGTTTCATTTACATAAAACTGAGACATACATGCTTTTGCAACTTGTTGTGCAGTCTCCCCTACTGAATCTGATACTGCATATATAATTAGGTTTTTCACCAGCATACCTCCTTAATTGTCAACTATTTCTAAGAATAGCTTAGTTATGTTGGTTTTTGATATTCTCCCAACAACTCTCATATGATTTTTGTCTTCTCCCTTATATTCAACAATTGGAATCGAATCTACTTCATGTTCTATTATTTTTCTTGAAGCTAATAAAACACTTGCTCCTTTAGTTAAAGTAACTACATTTGGAGTTCTTGTCATTATCATGCCTATTGGCATCTTATTTATATCAGAACCTCCTATTGTTGCTTTTAGCAAGTCTTTTCTGGAGACAACTCCACATAACTCTTCATTTTCATCTATAATAACTATACTCCCTACATCAGATAAAAACATAGTGACTATTACATCATATATACTTTCGTCCTTCTTAGCTAGTACAGGCATGCTCATTATATCTTCTACTGATTTTTCTTTTATACTTTTACCAATTAAATTAATTTCACTAACTCCTGAATAAAAATATCCAACTTTTGGTCTTGCGTCTAGTATTCCTGTCATTGTCAATATAGCTAAATCAGATCTAAGTGTAGCACGAGTCACATTCAAGCTGGAGGCAATACTTTCACTCGTTATTGGTTCATTTTCCTTAACTATATCTATAATTTTTAGTTGTCTTTCATTAAGCTGAATAATAATCACCTTCTTTCATTGTGCTATACTTTTTATCTTTTCGCATCTTATATAGTATATTATATAACTATATATACCATTCTGTAAACAGATTTTTTATTGAATACGATATATTTTTTTACTAAGTCCTCTTGCTTAAAGATATTTATTATATATTAATGGGGGATATTTCTTTAATTAATAGAACTATATTAGTATTACAGTTAATATTATAATACATAATTGGTCATTTTAATTCATTTTATATTAAAATTTTTAATTATATTATTTAAAATATGAATATAAAGTTGCAAAATTAATTTGAATTAAATATACTATTGAGATTTTCAATTATAAATGACCTATAATATATTTACATACGAAATATCCTACCAAAAATATACATAAATTTAAAAGGGCTGATTTAAAAATAACCATCACCCCTTTTGAATAGTATCTATATTATATTATAACCAAATCTTACCCAAATATTTTTTCTTGTAATTGTCTTAAATGATATAAAGTAGTATCTTTTTCTATCTCAACCATATCATAAGTTATAACTTCACCTTTTTTAATATCTTTAACTACTTTAGTCTTTTTGCTAACTAGACCAATAGGAACAGCATTCATAGCTTTTGCAACATCGTACTTTTCTATAGTACCATAGCATGTATATGCACCATATCCATCCATATACTCACCTTTTTTCAAATCTTTCTTAGCTATAGTCATAACTTCTGCAACTAGTCCATTTTTAGGTACTATTGTAGCCTTATGCTCTAAAACTGCCATAGCTGCTGATAAAGGAGTCTCTAAACTACACAAATGATATGGTCTATATAATATGTAATTAGGTCCATCACCCATACTTAAATATTTTAATTCATCATTAACAGCTTTTAATTTATGAGCAACCACTACGAATACTCCAGGTGCTATACCATTTACAAAATCAACTACACCATAATTATCTAATACTCCACCTTCACTTTTTAATGCATACTTTTTAGGTACTTCATTCACTGTAGCTTCAATACCATGACCACCTCTTACATCAGGTACAAATCCAGTTGCATTACACATTAAAGCCATTTCTACCATTGTTTTAGTTCCTTCTTTAAAAGAAGCTATCATATGAGGTGAAGCTCCTTTTCTTTCTGCTTCTTCTCTAACAGTATCAGGATTACAATCTAAATCTAATTTATTATTTTTACCTTTTCCTATAACTCTAACTTCAAATCCCATTGCATCTGCAAAATCGAACAATTCCATTACAGCTCCTGGCTCATCCCCTGCAGAACCTGTAAAGATTACTCCAGCATCATCTGCTAATTTTTTAAGTATTGGTCCAACAACACAATCAGTCTCAGCATTTAACATTACTATGTGTTTTTTATTTAAGATAGCATTTAGTGCTATTTCTGCTCCAATTGCAATACCACCAGTTGCATCTATAACTACATCTATTGACTTAGTCTTACAAGCTACAAGAAAATCATTACAAGTCAATACTTTTCCTTCTTGTAATTTTAGTTCTGCATCATTTTCATTTGTTACATTATCTATAACTGCTTCATCTATTCCTGCATCAGTAAATGCCTTATGAGCTAATTCTAAATTTATATCTACAACAATAGAAGCCTCAATACCTTTCATATTTGCCATTTGGCTTACCATTCCATTTCCCATATGACCAGCACCTATAAGAGCTACTTTTATTTTCTTACCTTCTTCTTCCAACTTTGCAAGTTTTCTGTTTAAATCTAACATATCCATTCCTCCTGTTATAATAATTTTATTTTTCAAATTAAGAAATAGTTATTAAATCTCCAATAGTTACATTTGGATTTCCTATTTCTACATGTATTTCTCCTGGTAAATTTACTTCACATTCCCCATCAAATTTGATTGTACAATGACCAATTTCTCTAAGAGTCTTTTGAGCAATGTCTCCAACTGAAACTATACAATAATCTCTATTTCCTATTGTAAGTGTATCTCCTATTTCAACATCACTTTTTAATGTTGATATTGAATGAATTACAGATATATCCTTTAAGTCTTCATCATTGATGGTTTCATCATATATGATAAGACAATTACTTTCATCCATTAACTCTTTAACTAAACTGCCTATCCCACTTATCTTAACTTCATATTTCATGACATTCCTCCTGATAATTTATATTTATATTAAGTTAATTAAAAGAAACATTTATTTTTTCTTTTATAAATTTTATAGCTTGTACAATACTTTCTTCATCTTTAAATCTTTGCTCTGCACTATATATGTCTAATCCTTCTATTTCTTCAATCTCTTTAAACTTAGCCATTACTGTGCGTCCTTTCAAAATTTCCCCAAACCTTATAAAACCATCTGAATCTGAAGATATAATAGCTATACTTCCTTTAGAAAAATAACTTTTCTTTTTTCCTGTAGATACTATCTCCCCTTTTGTTTTAGCTCTATTTAAAGTTTTAAAATATAATTTATTCTGTTTCATTATAAATATAGTATTTAGAACATAAACAACAAATAAAATTACAAGTAGTTTCATATTTATACACCTTCCACAAATCACATTATTTTTTAATTCTGTACGATTCTACATAAGATTTTTGAGTAACACTTTTTTAAATTCTAAAAAACTTCTACATTTACTTATCTTATTTGTTAACTTTACATCTTGTCCTATCTTTAAAACTTCTTCATAAATTTTTACCAACAAGTCTGAATCCATTTGATTCTCACATGGAAACATGGTCATAAGTATTATTTTTATACTTCTATTTGCATATTGTATTGGTTCTTCTAAAATCCCAATTGCCATTAGAAATTTATCTGACTTTTCATTTACAGAATGGGGAAATAATAGACCTTTATCAAAAACTGTAGGAGATTTTTCTTCTCTATTAATTATGTTTTCTCTAAACTTATCATCAATACATCCTAAATCCATAAGATTGTCCATCATTTTTTCCAAAGACCCAAGTATCGTCTTTTCATTCAATATCATAAATTTATCTTCATCCAACAAATTATTTATTAATAAATTTGTAGAATTAGTGGTATCAATATTTCCTTCTCTTAAACACAATACTGTTTTTAATTGTTCTCTTAGTTTATTTTCATCAAATATTGTATTTATTTTCAACACTATTGTTCCTATATTTGATGTGTCTAAATCAATAGTTGTAAAAACTATATCGTATTCATCTAAGTTAATATTTCTCAAATTAAAACTTGAAAGAGTATCAATTTGTGGATTATTACCTATTAATTTTTCAACTCTTATTTTTAATAGCTTTGCTGTCCCTAGACCAGTACCACATATAATTGCTATTTTCTTTATTGAATAAAATCTACTGCTATTTCTTTCTAAATATCCACTAAAATGAATTGCTATATATCCAATCTCATCTTCTGAAACTTCTAAATTATATTTCTGCTCTATTACTCTTCCTGCTATTTGAGCTAATTTAAAAGGAAGTATATAGTTCTGTTTAATCTCTTCTAGCAATATATTCTTTAATTTTATATTAAATAATAGCCTATTTAGAGTAAAACTAAGATGATATCCTAGTCCTATCCTTAATTCATCCTCATTTATCAAAATACCCATATCAATATATATTTGGTTAAATATATTTTCCATCAACTCATCAATATTTTTATTAATTCTACTACTATTTAAAGCACACTCTGATGCTGGTGCATTTCCACTCACTAATGGTATAGTCAAATAAATAATTTCCTCATCATTTAAAACACATTCAAATCTTTTTGATAATATTTGTTTTATTTCCCTAGCAATAAGGTATTCATCATATGATTTGAGTAAATCAAACTTTGCATTATACTCTTTTACTCTATTTTTTTCTTTTACTCTATAAATTAAAACTACAATATAGTTAAGAACTTCTCTTAGCATTTCATCTGTAACATAAAAATTATTATTTTTGAACAAAGTCAATAATTCCTCTTCCAAACTTGTGAGTTCTTCTTTTTTAATGTCTTTAAAATATTTTGAATTATTTAAATCCTTTCTTGAGTTCTTATACAACTGATTTAATATAAGTAATCTAATATCAAGTTCATTTCCATGTAATTTCATCCCTGTATTCTGTTTTTTTATTAAGTTTAAATTATATGAAGCTAGAACTTTTTCTACATACTGGAAATCATTTACTAGAGTAGTTCTTCCTACACACATCTCATCTGCCAAACTATCAAGTGTAATAAATCCATCTAGTTCTATCAAATAATTTAGTATAAACTCTACTCTATCTTCCTTTGAGTTTAATGAGAATATATTTTTTCTATTCATATCAATAATCTTATTAAGTACTTTTTCATCTTTTATTTCCAGTTTATATCCTTGACCTTTTACATATTTAATTACTGCTATATCACTCCCTAAGTCTTTATTCAATTGTTTTATATATGTTCTTACACTTCTAGTTGTAACATTTAGTTCATTTGCTATTGAATTGATACTTACAAACTCTTTTTTACTACATATAATCAATATTTTAAATATCTTGCGGTCAATAGAAGGAATTTTCTCAGTTACATTCATTTTGTATCTCCTCCTTGATTTCATTCTAGTACAAACTTGAAACCAAATTAATACATAAAATTTCACTTTAATAGAGGAAAATTTAGTATTAATCTAAATCGATAATTACAGTTGATTAATAGTATAAAAGCTAGTCTTTCATTAACAAAACTCTTGACTAGCTTAAATTTATATTTTAAATTTTATTAATCAAATTTAAACCTAATACTGACATTAAATATTATCTTAAAGCAAATACCGCAACTCCATATGCAATAATAACAGATATTGGACCAGTTATTAAACGAGAATAAAATAGAGCTGGAACACCATATTCCACGGTTTCTGGTTCTGCTTCTCCCAAACTTAATCCTACTGGGACAAAATCGCATCCAGCTTGTCCATTTATTGCAAATAAAGCAGGAAGTGCTAAGTATGCTGGTATTGCTCCAAGACCAATTTGAGTACCTACAAGAGTTCCTACTACTTGTGCTATAACTGCACCAGGCCCTAATATTGGTGATAAGAATGGAAGTGTACAAATTATTGATATAATCAATAACCCACCAATATTACCAGCAAGTGGAGATATTACCTTTGCAATCCAATCTCCCAACCCAGATGCTAAAATAATTCCCATAAGCATACTTACGAATGCCATAAATGGTATTACATTATTCATTATCATTTGGATAGTATCTCTACCAGCATCATAAAACTTTGAAACTACTTTTCCTGCGCCTTGGCCAATAGAAAGTATTATGTTCTTTTTAGCATATTCACCTTGTGCTTTTGATTTTACTTCATCATAATTATCAGGCTTTCTAATGGAACTCTTATTTTCACTTTTATTTTCTTGAGCTTTTTGTGGCATATCTTCTCCATCTACAACACTTATACAATTAGGGTTAACATCTGATACATAATATTCCTCTGTTATAAATTTTGCTAGAGGACCTGTTTTTCCAACTGGATTTACATTAATTGTTGGTATTTTTTTCTTTGGATATACTCCACATCTAGCAGTTCCACCACAATCAATAATAACTACTGCCACTTCTTCATCAGAAACACCAGTTTTAAATCCATCTACAATCTCACAACCCAGTAGTTCTTTTATTTTTAATGTTACTTCATGGATACCACCAGCAGTCATTGATAAGATTTTATTTCTATTGCCTTCTTTTTTTATATATAAAGGTCCTCCCCAACCTGAACTTCCTTTTTCTATTTTTAATATCTTGTTTTCATCCATTTTAACTACCTCCTAAGCTTTATTTGCTACTTTATTTTTTCTTGTTAAAAAAGCATACATTTTTTCTGTTATTATACCTCTTATAAAAATCACGATTAAACCAACTATAAAATACCATAATGCTAATGTAGTAGTTTCTTTACCTAAAGTAGTTAAACCAGCTGATATTCCTAACCATACAAAAAGTTCTCCTGCATTTGCATGTGGAAAAAGACCTGTAATTGGATGTACAAATGAAACTGCTGCATCATAAAATCCTGCTTTATGTTCTTCTTTTAAAAATCTACCAAATGTATAACACATAGGATTTCCTAAGAAAAACACTGATACTAATGGAAGTAAAATATATCTTGTAAAAGAATTCCTTCCAAGCTTAGAAGCCCAATTATTAACTCTTTCCTCACCAATTATTTTAATCAAAGAGTTAATAGCTACCATTAACACGATTAGCGTTGGAAGAGTTCCTGAAACAAGACCTACAAATTGTTCTCCTCCCTTCTGAAACAAACCAATAAACCACTCTGCACCTTTACTTAGACCTGTAATAACGTTTTCCATAAAATTATAACCTCCCTATAATATCTTTAAATTTTTAATTTTATTACTCGCTATTAATTTTACAAATTACTTCTTTTTTCTGTACTATATGCTATTATTATAAATGTTTTTTATATTAATATCATTTTAATATAATACTTTTGATAAATAAATACATCTTTTTTCAATTTTATGAAGGAAAAAATTGTACTAATTAGAATTTTCAGAAATATACAAATCTTATTTCGACTATATTTTAAATTCTTCTTAAAAATTTAAGAACTTATTTTCATTTATTTTATTATTAATACTATCTAAATCTTATAGAAATAAAAAAATAGATGCTTTATGATAAGCATCTATCCTTTAATTAAATTATTTTTTAGTTTTTTTATAGATTATTTTATAGGTATATAAATATCAATTTGTGAATCCATATTATCAGGACCTAAAAATCGTTCATCGTATACTTCAAAATCCTCTCTTATATCAATTTCGTCTTTTGAACTTAAAAACCAAGTGCCCCATATATATTCATAAGTTTTATCTAAACTTTCCAAGCTACCAATATGAGTAAATACAGCATACTTTCCTCCTGTAATAGTTTTTGAAACAAATGAATCTGGAATATACTCATAACTGCTAACTTCAAACCCTATTATCTCATTAAATTCCATATTTTCACTAACTAGATGTATTTTAGATGTTGCATCACAAATTCCAAAAGCTCTCCTTGATGGTAAAGTATTTGGAACAATATGATGCACTTTCTTAAACTTTTCCCACAAATTAGGTAATGAGTTATTTTCTAGTATCACATTATCTCTTATACCAATTACCATTATTTCATCTATTTCTTTTATAACTGGTTTAATCGTTATATTCTCCATAAGATGCTTCATAAAATCTAATTCTAATTTTTTCTTTTTACCAACAAATACATCTATTCTATTTTTTCTATATTCCATAGGGCTAACTTTATATATAGATTTAAATGCTCTGCTAAATGCTTCTGAGGATTCAAAACCACTATCAATAGCTATATCTATTATCTTTTTTTCACTGTATAAAAGTTCTTTTGTGCTATTGACCAAACGTCTTTTTTTTATGTAGCTTCCTACACTTTCACCAAACATAGACTTGAATAGGCGTGTCAAATGATAATAAGAATATCCTGATTCTTTTGCCACATCATTTACGGTTATATTTTCTTTTAGATTATTCTCAATATATACTACAGCTTTTTCAAAATACTTTAAGTAGTCCAATATGACACCTCCTCAAATCAGAGATTCTTATAACTTGTAAATATACATATCTAAATTAATACTATTTTGTTAATATACTAAAATATAACAAATAATTCAATACCATGTTATATAAAGACTATAAATTTTCATTATATCTACTAGGATTTAAAATATAATATACTATTTATATATCCTACATTACATATAAAACCTATCCAAAATCATCAGTTTTATTATCAAGCTTCATCATATTCTAATTTATTCTTGTACTGTAATTTTAATTGTTTTTGAAAGTGTCTCAATATAATCTTCACCTGATATAGCAACACATAAAATCAGCTTCTTCATATTATTTGCCCTCTCTTTGGTATATTAAAGGTATTTTTTACTCAATCAATTCAAAAAAATCAGAAGGTGCTTTTTCAATATCTATATTTATTAACTGTGTTGTAGATTTAATATTGTCATTCAGATAGTATTTATTCCATATATTACTTTCTAGTCCACCCCATAATATGTTAAACGTTCCTGTATTTAAGTCCATAACTATACTTTTTAAAGTTCCAAAAAAATCGTTATAATAATTACAAGATAATCCATATGGATATTTTAAGGATAAGAAATTCATTAAATCCTTCTCACTAATTTTTTTAGAATTATCTACGTATTCTTTAATTAAATTATATCTATGAATAGAATTATTCATAGACTGTGGTTCTAATTTATGAAGTTTATCAATATGAATATGATTTGTAGAGTGAAGAAAATATTCTCTCTTATTTCCAAATTCATTTATTTTCTTTATCTCTTTTTTTCCATCTAGAGTTTCTACAAGTACCATATTTCCAGACTTATCTGCAAGTAATAGATTAATGTTATATGCAATAGGCATATCTTCTATATATCCTAATGCCTCCTCTACATCTTTGCAATTTTCTAATAAATATCTAATAACAGCCCAAAACTGTAAACCTACAATTTTAGGTTTTCTCATACCTTCTTGAGCTCCTACAGGATAACCACAAGATGTTTGACTTACACCCAAACCACACTCATTCATACCTTCAGTTCTTCCAAACTGCATTACTGTAGTTCCAATGTGTGCATATTTACCAACCACCTTAGTTTTACATAAAGCAAAATCTTCCATATGGTGTGAGAAATCAAAATTACGAGCAAAGAGAACATGCCCATTTTCAGTTAATTCTGGTGTTAAAGCAACTTGACTGCAACCTGGTCTAAGATAGGTCATAGTATAGTATAAAAGTTGACTACTATCTACTTGAATAGCATCAGCAAAACCTTGTAATTCTTCATTAAGTCCTGGGCAATATTTGTCAAATAACTCTACCACATAGTTTTCTTCTTCTTTAGTTACAACATTAGATTTATTAGTTTGTTCACATATCAACTCTGGTATATTTACAATTGATTTTCCTAACTCATATCCTATTTCATGGTTTGTGCCACATAATTCGTAAGTTCTTACTTTTAAAGTCTCCATATTATTTCCTCCTATATATCTCGTGTACTTGATTTTATCATTAGGGCTACAACCTTTCATGATATTTTTTGCTATAATAAGTTTGCAAATCTAAAAAATCTAATATGTACTAGATTTATATAGGATTATTTAAGTGCCTATTATATAAATTAAGTGTCCAAACTTAAATATTACTTTTGTTCATGCATATTTATTCTTTTAAGCCATGAAATAATTTTTTCTTCTGCACCATTTCCTCCATTTCCATAAATATCAAATATCTCTAAAACCTTTGAATTAGGACATAATTTTTTTATATCTTTATCAGTATGACCTTTTCCACCACCTCCATGAGTAATAAAAGGTATAATATTTTTTCCACTTAAATTATTCTGGTTAAGTAAAGTTGCTATAGGTGGTGCAATTGTACTCCACCAATTTGGTGTCCCTAAAAAAATAGTATCATAATCACTTAAATCATATGATATTTTTTTAATACTAGGCATAATCCCCTTCTGTATCTCTTGTTGAGCTTGTTTCACTAGTGCATTATAATCCTTTGTGTATGGTGTTTCTGTAAATATCTCTTGTATATCAGCCAATGTATACTTTTGAATAATTTCTGCAATTCTTTTAGTGTTTGACGAACTTGAAAAGTATAATACAATATTTTTTTTACTCATATCTATTCCCCCTTGTTTTTCAATGTCATACATTTAGCAACTGTATTTCCTGTTTTTAAATATGTATAACCAGGCATTTCAAATAAAATTGGTTTTAGTTTTTCATAATCAATTTTGCTTTCTTCATTTAAAATTTCTTCATCTGCATATGTGTGGCTTATTTTTAATATAAAACTTTCAAATCCCTTTGTTTCATAAATATCATCCACATAACATTCCATGTTTAGTTTTGATTCTTTTATTAGTGGAGCTCCTTCATCACCTATTTCGTATTCAAATACTTTTGATTTATCGATTTTACTTCCACTTACACAACCAACATAATCTGCTTTTGACAACATAGACTCATCTACAACATTTATGGAGAGTACTTTACTTTCTCTAATTCCTTTATTTGTATAATGTGATTTTGCTAAACTTATCATAATATGGTCATGCCCAATAATACCTAAATGTCCTACTAACATCCAGTTAGGGCTTTCATCAATTACTACTCCAACAACTACCAATGGTGTAGGATATAATCCTATTATAGAACCTAAATCCTTTTTCATATATAATTACCTCTTTTCTTTTATTTTCTTATATTGTATTCCCTTAACCAAACTTAAGGTCAAATATTATTTTTTATATTCGTGCTTTTCTTTCCATTCCCTAACCATTTTTTGTGTTACAGGGTCACATAGGTTATAGTAATTTTCAATTTTATACTCAACAACATCTAAACATTCTCGAAGTTTATTAATCTGTGTAGTCAAATCTTCCTTTACTTCTACCAATATTTCTCTACGTACTTCTTTTGTATCATCATCAGAACATGCAAGTCGTACATATTCAATAATAGCTTCTAAAGAAGCTCCTGCTTTCTTAAACTTCATAACAAACTCAATCCAGTGAATAGCACGTTCATCATAATCACGAATTCCAGACTTATTTTTAGGAATAGGTGGTATTAATCCTATCCTTTCATAATAACGTAAATTATCTACTGATATTCCAGTACGTTTTGAAGCTTCTTTAATTGTCATAAGCATCACACTCCTTATAAGTATCTTTTTTTAATATACAACCTTAAGTTAACTTCAAGTCAAGCCTTTTTTAAAACTTTTTTACAAATTGGAAAATTAAATTAAAAAGGTGAACTACACAGAGTTCACCTTTTGTTTTAGAAACTATATTTAAATGTAATTTACTATATTATAAATAATTTAATTTAATATGTTTAATCATAATATATATTAGTTTAAAACTATATAAATATATTTTTAACTTTTTAAAAAGGACCTAAATTAATCTGCACTGCAATCATCAAAAATATAAACCCTAAAGCTAACTCCATAAGTATTATCTTTGATGCAAATTTAAACCATCTTGTATAAGGCACATGAGCAATAGATATTCCAGCCATAAGAACTCCAAGTGTTGGAACTATTCCATTTGCAAATCCATCACCCATTTGGTAAGCTAACACTGCAACCTGTCTAGGTATACCTATAACATCTGCAAGTGGAGCCATAAGGGGCATTGTTACCATAGCTTGACCAGTGCCTGAAGGTATAAAGAAATTGATTACAGACTGCATAATCATCATTACTCCACCGCTAAAAATTCTAGGAACATAATTCAACACCAATGACAATCCATGAACTATTGAATCTAAAATTACTCCCTGTTCTAATATAACTACTATACTAGATGCAAATCCTATCAAAATAGCTGGATAGACCATTTCTTGCATACCTTTCACGAATCCAGAAGCAATTTTATTTGGACTCATTCCATATACTACTCCACATAAGATTCCTAAAGCAAAGAAATAAGCTGATAAGTCTGACATACTCAAAGAAAATTTTACAATCAATATCATCAAAGCAAGTATACCACCAAAGAATGTAACTAATACTCTTATATTTCCAGCAGACAATTTTTCTTTAATGGAAGACTTATCTAATTGCCAATGACTATAATCAATATCTGCTACTAAACTTTTGCTTGGGTCTTTTTTTATTTTTTTACAATAAAAAATTATGTATGTTGAAAGTAAAATCATGGTGCAAATCCAAAATATCCATCTAAACCACATTCCTGAAAAAAGTGGCAATCCAGAAATACCTTGCGCCAATCCTACAGTAAAAGGATTAATAGTAGCCGAACCATAACCCGATGCAAGCCCTAGAAGTAAAATACCTGCAGCAACTAAAGCATCATACCCTAAAGCAATACACAGAGTCATTAATATAGGCAAGAATGCAATACATTCTTCATACATACCTACCACTCCACCAGCTAAACCAAAAGTCAATACTAAGCAGGTAATTATAATCTCGCCTTTTTTGCTTCCTTGACTTTTAGAAATAACTCTTCCAATTAAAGCATCTAGTGAGCCAGTAGAATTTACTATACCAAATGCACCTCCAATAATAAGCACAAAGAAAACTGTTACAGAATTTTTCCCAAGCCCACTTGGTATAGCTCTAAATACATCCATTATACTGACTGGATGTTGTTCTCCATATTTAAAACTTCCTGCTTGCACAAGCATATTTCCAGTAGTTAAATCTTCAACTCTATTATATGTTCCAGAAGGAACAATATAGGTCATTATAGCTGCAAATATTATGAGACCTATCATCAAAACATATGCATCTGGGAATGATAATTTTCTCTTTTTGCCTTCAGTTTTATTAGTCATAGCAAAATCCCCTTTATCTAAAGTCTACTCTTCTTTCATCTTTTTAATTAAGTCTGGGTTTTCAAATAAACTAAAGCCTGTTAAAGCTAATATCTTTATACCATCAATCACTCTGTTTTTTGCATATGGATTCATAGAAGCTTTCAAAAATTCCTTTGTATGTAGCTCTTCACAATTTTCTGAGAATTTCATTAAAGGGTGTATACATGGTATCATTTGACTTAGATTTCCCATATCTGTTGAACCTAATAATACTTGTTCATCGTCATTATATATACCAAACTCCTCCATAATATTTGTAAAGATACCTGTTAAAACCTTGTTTGCATTTAAGCCTTGGCAAGTTGGCTCAAAATGGTAAAACTCAAGTTCACAGCCAGTAGCTATTGCAGCTCCTCTAGCACAATTTTTTACTTTTTCAACTACCTCATCAAAGTAGTCTTGCTCTTTTGCTCGTATTTCTAGTCTTACTTTTCCCATGTCAGGTATTACATTTGCAGCAGTTCCTGCTTCTAGTATGATACCATGTATTCTAGTTCCATCTACCAATTGTTGTCTCAATGCATTCACATTATTATATAATAATACTACTGCATCCAAAGCATTTATTCCATTATATGGCTTAGCTCCTGCATGAGATGCTTTTCCAGTAAATATGAAATCTAATCCCCCTATTGCTATAATTTCTGGCGTTACACATGTTTTTGAATTTGGATGTATCATCATTGCTGCATCATATCCATCAAATACTCCATGTTCTATTAAGTAAGGTTTTCCATCTCCAGTTTCTTCAGCTGGTGTCCCAATTATACTTACCTCTCCTTTGTAAGTATCTAGTATACTTGCAAGAGCTAATCCAGCTCCAACTCCCATGGAAGCTATCAAATGATGGCCACATGCATGACCATTGCCTGGAAGAGCATCGTATTCTGCTATAAATGCTATTCTTGGACCATCGCCATTTTTCTTAGTTGCTTTGAAAGCTGTTGCCATACCTGCCAAGTTTTCCTCAACCTCAAAACCTTCTTCTCTTAGAAATTCTGCTATTTTTTTAGCAGACTTGTATTCTTGTAAGGCAATCTCTGGCTCATCATATAAAGATTGACATAGACCTAAAATTTTTTCTTTCTTTAAATCCGCCACTTGTGTTATTTTTTCCTTCATATCAATCTTACCTCCCACTAAATTTATTTATTAATTCTTTTATCCTATTATAAACTTTGATTTACTATATTGAACTTATAATCTATCTGCAGTAACAATATTATTAGATTTCTTATAAAATTTAGTGATAATGTTACTGTAAAATCTAATCACACAATGAATATCCAAATATCTTTCTATCTATTAAAATAAATAATCTTACTATATACTACTATCCAAAATAACAGTTTTAAATATAAATACTCTATATTTCAAATTCATAAAGTAATCTTCAATAATTTAAAAGTTTAAATAGATTTACTTTAAATTTCAGTTTTTCTCGCATGCATAATATTAAGTTCATATTTAATTTTTATTATAAATAATTAAATAAAACATGTATAGGACTCTGTAAAATATCTTTAATTTAACTCATGTTTATTTTCTTTTATGTATTTACTTTCCCAAAATTCAGCATTTTTTATATCTAATTCTATAGGATTAAAAGTTCTATCGCTCCTTTTTACTCCCATCTTTTTCTGCCTTTGATAATCGTAATATGCTTTTATAGCTGGTTTTTTTAGTGTAAATATACCAACTAAGTTTATATATGTTAATACACCTATACATATATCACCAAGTGCCCAACTTGTAAGTGGTTCTATAAAGCAACACATTGCTGCACATATTATAAGCATAAATCTACAGACATTAATTATGTGCTTTTCATGTTTTTCTGCCTTAATTCTAGTCACTAAGTAAGATACGTTGGTCTCCATCATGTATGAGAAGGCTAATAATGTTGTAAATGTAAATAGTAGTAAAACTATTGCTATAAAAATATCACCTAATTGAGGATGTAATGTATTTATTGCACTCTGTACATATTGTGGACCTGGTTCTACACCTGGTAATGTTGTGTAAACATCTGTAACATTATACATTCCTGTTATTATAATCATAATACCTGTAGCCATACATATTAATAGTGTGTCTACATAAACAGAAAAAGCTTGGACTAATCCTTGTTTGGCTGGATGACTCACTTCTGCTGCTGCTGCACCATAAGTTCCAGAACCTTCTCCCGCTTCATTTGAGTATATACCTCTTTTTACTCCCCAAGATATTGCTGAACCTAACATCCCTCCAAAAACCGAACCAAATCCAAATGCAGATTTAAACATTGTCATAATAGCTCCTGGAACTAGATTTATATTTGCTATGATTATTACCAATGTCATAATAAGATATGCTCCACCCATTATAGGTACTACTTTCTCAGCAAATAAACCAATTCTTTTAATTCCTCCAAAAATTATTATACCTAGTGCAATAGAAGATGTAACTGCTATTGTCATTTTTG
The DNA here is from genome assembly GCF_020657835.1 of Clostridioides sp. ZZV14-6387. Lineage (NCBI taxonomy): Bacteria > Bacillati > Bacillota > Clostridia > Peptostreptococcales > Peptostreptococcaceae > Clostridioides > Clostridioides sp. ZZV14-6387. The sequence continues at coordinate 56,664 of NZ_JAGWCW010000016.1, read as the reverse complement.
AAAATCCAAATGCTTGATTCATTGCTAGATATAGAGTATTTGATTGTGTGCCAGGCATAAAAAATGTATAACTTATGATTGCAACCACTGAAAATAAAATTGAACATTTTTTCCAACCAAGACCTTTTTCAAAGTAATATGGAGGACCTCCTCTGTACTGTCCATCATGCTCATCTTTATATATCTGAGCTAAAGTAGATTCTACAAATGCAGTTGCCGACCCTAATGTAGCCATTATGCACATCCACACTAATGCTCCTGGTCCTCCCATTGCTATCGCTACAGCTACACCAGCTATATTTCCAGTTCCTATCCTTCCTGCCATAGATGTAGCAAAACCTTGGAAAGAAGATATTCCAACATGAGAGCTATCTCCTTCAAGCAAAAGAGTAAACATTTCTTTTACATCTTTTATTTGAAAAAATCTTAATTTCATTGAAAAATATAATCCTATACACAAACACATTGCAACTAATACAGGTGACCAAACAATTCCATTAATGGTGTTAACTAAATCGGTCACTTAACTCACCACCATTCATTTTATATTTATAGACAATAATTTAAATAGCTATGTTTCAACATTCTATATAATCTTCAACTAAATATATCTAAAAAATCTATCTTCTATTTATATTATTTTTAATCCAAAAACTATAAGTATCTATTTCTAAAACAAAGAATATTAATCGATATATAAACGTAAATTTATAAACTTTTTAACGATATGTATTTGACAAGTAATCAAACAATATAAATTGGAATACATGTAATGAAAAGCCTGAAACTGTTACTATATAAATAGTACCATATACAATTATTAATATATAATTGAATAGTATATAGTTAGATTTTAAATTTTCGTATTTATTATGAGGTGTAAAATTGAGTACAATTACCACCTATTTTTAAAATTCTTTTAATTTAAATTAAATAGGTTTATGTAAATATATAAATAGATGATAATTGCTACTCAATTCCAGACCTTTAGGGGTAACTTTATACTAAAACCTAGAAAACTTGATAACATTTTGGTGTGTTGCACTTTAAATTTTAAGTATTGCTATAAAACTTAATAATTTGGTATTTTTACAATATTTATGCTTCTAACTTACTTTCTCTTTTCTTCTTAACTTTTAATATATATAAACAAGATAGTATACCAATTATTAGAATTGCTATCTGGAATATAAATGTATATGTGTAACCTTTATTACCATAAGTATCTATCCAGTGTCCTATTAATGCAAATTGGAATACATCTGGTGAAAATCCTAAAGCTGCTGCTATACCTATAGTAGTTGCTGAATATTTAACTGGAACTTTTACTTCATCTTGAACTGCATAGTATATACCTTTTCCCATGTAACCTAATATGCCTACTACAAATGTCAAAGCTATAAATATAGTCATTGGAGTAGATGCAGGTAATACTAGGAATAAAACTATTACTGCTATACCAAATACATATATTGGTAGTAGTACTTTTGTAGGTGATTTTACTTTATCTGCACAATATCCTCCAAATGGTGCTCCAAACAATTTTAGACCATGTTGTCTTATTATTGCTAATGCCCCAGACAATGCCACAGAACCTCCAAGTACTGATGTTATATATGGTGTAAAATAAGACATTGTAACTGTGAATGAATATACACAGAATATGCTTATTCCTACTAGCCAAGTGTTTGGTGATTTTAGTACTGTCATAAAATCACCAGCAGACATTTTTTCACTTGCTTCTTCTTCTTTGTCTTCTCTGATATCTACATCTTTAATTACAAACCATAATACTGGACACATTACTATTGATAATATTCCTAAAGATATCATTACCCATCTCATACCCAATACAGGAGTTGAAAAGCATGTATAAATATATAAGAATATTGCTCCCATTACTACGCCAGAAACTCCAACCATAGCTTCATTGAATCCATAAACTTTACCTTGATTATCTTTTCCTATAACTCTAAGTATTTTTACCATAGAAGGATAGTTCATAACTAATGATGTGATTGCACAACCTACCCAAGTTGCAACTGCAAACGGATAGTTCATGTTAAATGCAAATGCAAATGATACTAATCCATTAAGAAATATAGAACCTAAAATTATCTTTCTATAATCAAATCTATCTGCTAACCAACCCCCTATAGGAGCTCCAAATATATTCCCTAATCCATAAATCGTAAGTAGAAAACCTAGTTGAGTATTTGTACACTCTAATGCTTTTAAGATTGGATCATATAATGTATATTGGATAAATGGTATAATATAAACTAATTCCCAAGATATTGCTATAATAACAAGTTGAAACATTAACTTTCCAAACTTTATACCGTTCCCTTTTTCTCCCATATTTAAGCCCTCACTTTTTATATTTATTCACAAGCATAATTGAGTTCTTTTTTTATAACTTCTGCAAGTATTTGAATTCCATTAACTATTTGTTCTTCTGACATAGTTGTATAGTTAAGTCTCATAGTGTTCTTTGGTCCATTATTTGCAAAGAATGACTCTCCAGAAACGTATGCAACTCCAGCATCAATAGCTTTGTCTAGTAAATCATCTACATTTATGTTTTCAGGAAGCTCAACCCATATAAACATTCCTCCATCTGGCTCTGTATATTTAGCTTCTTCTGGAAAATGTTTTTTCATAGCATCTAACATCAATAAACATCTTTTTTTGTACTCAGCTCTTATTTTTTCTATATGTTCATTTAAATTATATTTCTTTAAGAATTCTATTACTTGTACTTGAGAAAATTGATTTGATTGTAAATCTATACCTTGTTTTAAAAGTTCTGCTTTATCTATGATGTCTACATTACCACACATCCAAGCAACTCTAAACCCTGGACATAATACTTTTGAAAATGAACCTAAGTATAATACTTTATCTTTAGTATCAAGAGATTTAAGTGTAGGTAGAGGCTCTGGTGTAAATCTTATTTCTCCATAAGGATTATCTTCTATTACTATGACATCATACTTATTCACGACTTCCATAAAATCTTTTCTTCTTTGTAAAGACCATGTTTTTCCTGTAGGATTTTGAAATGTTGGTATTACATAGATTACCTTTATGTTAGAATTTTCAGATAATAATTTATCCAAATCATCTGTTACCATTCCTTCATCATCAGTATCTACTCCTAAAAAATCACATTCATAAGGTCTAAATGCATTTATTGCACCTAAGTAACTTGGATTTTCTGTAACTACTATGTCTCCTTTTTCTAATAAAATCATAGCACTAAGAGATATACCTTGTTGTGAGCCAGTAGTTATTATGATATTTTCTGCTTTTGTATCAATATTTTCTTCTTCCTTCATTCTTTTTACTAATAACTCCAATAACTCATCTTCACCTTTAGTAGGTCCATATGCTAAAGCAAATTTGCCTCTTTCACTAAGTACTTTTTGAGTTACTTCACTTATCTCTTCTATTGGAAATAAGTTTGGGTCAGGAAGTCCTGCAGCAAAAGATATAACAGTACCACCACTTGCCACCTTCTGAGCTATTTTCTTTTGAGAAGCTCTTATAGCTGAAGCTTTTACCATATCCATTCTTTTTGCATATTTCATAATACTTTCTCCTCCTTAATAATAATTTCTTATTGTGACGCTAAGCATGCTAATGCTATTGAATTTATTTTAATTTCAGCTGTATCAGAACGTGAACCTAAAATTATTGGATTTGTTGCTCCTAAAACTATACCAGCCCACTTAGCTTGATTAAATCTAAGCCATGATTTTCCTAATATATTCCCTGCTTCTATATTTGGAAATACTAGCAAATCAACATCACCAGCTATATTACTTTTAATACCTTTATGTTCTGCTGCATGTGCATCAAATGCCACATCAAATGCTATCGGACCCTCTGCTATACATTTTGGTATTTCTCCTGATTTTTCCATTTCTACAAGTAGGTTTGCATCTACTGTAGATTGTATTTTATGATCTACCATTTCATTTGCAGTAAGTATAGCAGTTTTAGGATTTTCCATGCCTATACTCTTCATAGTAAGAAGTGCATTTATCATTATATCTTTTTTTTGATTTAAATTTGGTGATACATTTATACCACTATCAGTGCAATAAAGAAGTTTGTGATATTGAGGTAATTCATATACTGCAAGTAAACTCAATAATCTCCCTGTTCTAAGACCTGTTTCTTTATTTAATATAGCTCTCATATAGACACTCGTATTAACTAATCCCTTCATAAGAACTTTAGCCTCTTTATTCTTAACTATCTCTACAGCTTTTTTAACTGATTCATCAGGATTTTGACATCCTATTATTTCGTGACCTTTTAATCCAATTTCTTTTGATATATTTTCTATTTTATCCTTGTCTCCTACAAGAATTGGCTTTATAATATTTAAATCTGTTGCTGATTTTACAGCCTTTAATACTTCTTTATCTTCTGCAACAGCAACACTTACAATAACAGGTTCAAGCTTTTTAGCCTCTTCTAATAAATTATTAAAATCTTTTAACATACTCTCTCTCCTAAATATTAATAAGTTTTTGCTATTTCTTCTCCTTTAAGTACTCTAAGTGCTCCAAGAGCAAGTGCTTCCATTTCCATTTCTCCTGGAACTATTTCTACTGGTGCCAAATATGAAACTTTTTCTATTACTCCTTTAACTACCATTTCCGAATGTGATATCCCCCCAGTTAAAATAATTCTATCTACATTCCCTGAAAGTGAAGCTCCATACATAGATATTTCTTTTGCTATTTGATAAATAAATGCATCCATTATAAGTTTTGCCTTTTTATCACCATCATTAATTCTATTCTCAATTTCTATCATATCCTTAGTTCCTAAGTAATCGTACATTCCTCCAATTGAACTTACTTTTGCGACCATTTCATCATGAGTATATTTTCCAGAGTAACACAATTCTACAAGAGGATATGCAAGTAATCCACCACTTCTTTCTGGAGAAAATGGACCATCAGACCTTCCACCACTTCCATCAATCATTTTCCCTTGTTTATGTGCTACAATTGATATCCCTGAACCTAGATGGGCTACAATAAAGTTATAATCCTCGTATTTTCCACCTAGTTTTTGTGCAATTTTTCTTGAAACAGCTTTATGGTTTAATGCATGTAACCAACTAGCTTTTTCTATGTCTGAAATTCCTGTAATCCTTGATACATCATCAAACTCATCTACAGAAACTGGATCTACTACAAATGATTGTACTCCTATTTCATCTGCTATAGTCTTAGCCAATAATGCACCTAGATTAGAGGCATGTTCTCCATTTATCTCATTTCTCATATCCTCAATCATTTCTTCACTAACAGTATAAGTGCCGCCTTTTATAGCTTTCATAAGTCCACCACGTCCAACTACTGCATCAAAAGAATTTATACTATGATTCTCGCTACTTAAGATATCCACTATTAATTGTTTTCTATAGTCATATTCATCAAATACTTTAGAAAATTTTTTTAAATCCTCTCTTGTATGAGTTATATTTTTTTTCAAAACTTCATTTTCATCTTGGAAAACAGAAATCTTTGTAGATGTACCACCAGGATTTATTACTAAAACTTTCAATTTAACACCCCCAGTTTCACTATGTAGAACATCGTTCTGATATTTCGTTTTAAAAAGTTACGTCCTACTACTCAGAACGACGTTCTATATTTTATTAATTAAATACTAACATATAAAAATAAGTATTTCAATAATTATTTTAAATATTTAAAATATTCACTTATAATCATACCCAGCTTCAAATGCTTCTATGTTTTTGGCATTAAACTTGCCTTTTCCTTGATTTTCAAAGTATTCGCACATACCCTTTTCAAATTCTTCCTTTGTAAATAAATCTAAATTTTTTACCATAACACCTAACATACAAATATTAGCAGCTTTTTCATTACCTAAATTTTGTGCGATTTCAGTAACAGGTGCTTTTATAACATTTATATCTTCTCTATATTTTCTATCCTCACTTACTAGTGATTCATTGACAAACATATAACCATTTTCTTTCATTAAACTTTCATACTTATCTACTGATACACTATTCATTCCTAATAATATATCTGGATTTTTTACACAAGGATTTGCAATTTTCTCATCACTTACAACAACATTACAATTTGCACTTCCTCCTCTCATCTCATTTCCGTAAGATGGGAACCATGTAATTTTCTTATCTGCTTTATATGCAACATACATTATAATTTTTCCTGCTGTAAGAACTCCCTGTCCTCCAAAACCAGCACATATGATTTCATTTAACATATCATTTCCTCCCTAATCAATAAATTCTCCAAGTGGATACTTTGGAACAAGTTCATTTTCGATTCTCTTCATAGCATCTACTGGCTTTAACCCCCAGTTTGTTGGGCATGGTACAAGTACTTCTATTAAACAAAAACCTTTATTTTCTTTTTGTTTTTCTAGTGCTTTTTTGATGTATCTTTTTGTTGTATTTATTTCTTTAGGGTTAGTTATTGTTCCTCTTGCTAGATACGCTATATCTAAATTACCCATAACTTTTACAACATCAAATGTTGAACCATGATCTGCGTAATTTCTACCATTTGGAGTAGAAGCTGTATATTGACCTTCTATAGTAGTTGGAGCCATTTGACCACCTGTCATTGCAAACATATTATTGTTCATAACAAGGAATATAACATTATCATTTCTAGTAGCAGCTGACATAGTTTCCCCAAGCCCTATAGCATAAGCTCCACCATCTCCAGCTATTGTAAATATATATTTATCTGGTCTAACTCTTTTCATAGCTGCCATTGCTGCACCCATTTTACCATGTGGTGGAACGACAACATCTACATTCATACTAAATTGAAACATATGATTACAACCTATATCTGAACATATAATTGTATCTTGACATATATCCATTTCTGTTAATACTTCTCCAATAATTCTATCGACTATAGAGTGTCCACAGCCTCCACAGAACATATTTTCACACATCATTATTGCTGGTGCTTTCTTAGCCATAATTAAAATACCTCCTCTTGCTTAGCTTTTCCATCTATAATCTGTTGAGCAAAATCTATCAATTGATTTACTTCTGCCATATATTGAGCTGTTGCTACTGAATATACTGGGAATCTATTATCACATGCTATAATTACATCTTCCTTCATTTGTGCCATCATGTTCATTTCAACTGTTACAAGACCTTTTAGTGAATCATTCAATTTTTTAAATGCTTTTCTTGGGTAAGGCCACAATGTTTTTGGTCTTATTAATCCTAATTTTATTCCTTTTGCTCTAGCATCTCTAACTGCACCTTCTGCTATTCTTGATGAAATCCCATATGCTACAAATACTACATCAGCATCTTCTATCTCTATTTCTTCCCATCTTTGTTCATTTTCTTGAACTTTTCTCATTTTTTCTATATAGCCTTTTTGCCATGTATCTTGGTCTTCAAAATATGTTATATCAGTTATAACTTTATTTTTTTCTCCTACAGGAGTTCCTTTTGCTGCCCATGGAGCTTTATCTTTATCATACTCTTTCATTGGTGGGGCTATACAAGGCTCTACCATTTGACCTATTGTAGCATCAGAAAGTATAAGCACTGGATGCATATATTTCTCAGCTAACTCAAAAGACTCATATGCCATATCCATGTTTTCTTGAACACTATTAGGTGCCAATACAATTAAATGATAATCTCCATTTCCTCCACCTTTTACAGCTTGCCAATAGTTATCTTGACCTGCTCCTATAAATCCATCACCTATACCATATCTTTGTACACATGCTACAACTGCTGGCAAACCAGCTGATACCCAGTATGCGATGCCTTCTTGTTTTAATGAAAATCCTGGCCCAGATGAAGAAGTCATAGCTCTTGCTCCAAGTGCACTCGCTCCCATAACCATATTTACACTGGCTATTTCTGATTCACCTTGAATAAATACTCCTCCTACTTCTTTTTGTCTCCATGCCATCATTTCTAATATTTCTGATTGTGGTGTTATTGGATAACCTGCATAAAATCTACAGCCACCACGTATAGCACCTTCTGCTAAAGCTTCATTTCCCTTAATTAATAAACTCTGCATACTTTTTCTCCCCTCCAATAAAATATATTTTATAATATCTCAAATACTAAATCAGGACACATTGTATAACAAGCGCCACATTGAATGCATTTTTCTTCATCAACTTTGATAGTTACAAAGCCTTTTTTATTTGTGTAATCAGAAAGACTTATTGCATCTTTTTTACAAGCTTCAATACAAAGATAACACCCCTTACATCTTTCAACACTCAACTTGACTTTTTCCATTTCTTAAATCTCCCCTTTATGTAATATTTTTTACTTAATTTTAAATATATAATATTTATATTTTATATAGACATTATATATGCTTCAGCATTGTTCCATACTTTAGAACATCGTTCTATTTTGTATTGCTTAATTAAAAGATAACACATTCGCTTATATATTTCAACAACATTTTAAATTTTAAGAATATTTAATTTTTGATTAAATAAAAAGAGGTCACATTTAAACTGATATTCACAAATAACAATTTAAATATAACCTCTTTTTATTGTTTCGATTAAAAAATTATCTAAAAAGCTCAGATATACTTTTTGCAGTTTCCATAACTCTTTTAATTTTATACTCAAAATCTCCTTCTCTCATTCTTATAGTTGGACCAGATAAACTTATTGCTGCAATAGCTTTATTATCTTTATCTAAAATAGGTGCTCCAATACAAGTTAGCCCATGTTCTAATTCTTCATCATCTATGGCATATCCTTGTTCTTTTATTTTTGCTAAAAAAAGCATCATATCATCCCAATTATCAATTGTATGCTCTGTGTATTTGTGTATTGGTGTCTTTCTATATTTTTCAAAGTCTATAGAATCATTAAATGCCATAAGACATTTTCCAACTGCTGAACAATAACATTCGCTACTGGAGCCAACTGATGGATTTACTGAGAGTAGTTGATTTGAACCATATTCTTTATGTATTATTATACTTCTTGGAGAATCTTGAGCTCTTTCTTCTAATATAGATACATTAACCACTTCGTTAAATTCTTGATTTAATTTTTTCGTATATGGTTTTACTATTTCATTCAATGACATTTTTTCTCCCACAACCATACCTATTGCATATAAATTTATTCCTAGCCAATACTTACCATTCTCTGTGTTTTGTATAACAAAACCCTTGTTTTCAAGAGTGACTAAAGTTCTATGTACAGTACTTTTATATACTCCCATAGCTTTACTTATTTCAGTTATTCCCATTTCTCTCTTTTCATGATACAATAGCAAAATTATGTCTAGGGCTCTATCTAATGCATTTATTATTTCTCCCATATACAAATACTCCTCCTGCGAATATTAAGTGCTACTTCAACACTCTACTAAATATTATATATTAAAATTACAAAATTATCTATTTATCTTAATTATATTTTATAAAACAAAAATATTATACTTATTTTATAAAATAAAAACAAAATACTTGCTATGTCTTCCTTATTTTTTCTCTGAATGATATTGTACTGTTATATTTTCATCCTATCTAGATAATAATAATATATATCTCTATTATACAATAGATTCAGTTTTATACAAGACTAATAACGAGGTGTGACAATGGATAATTTTAAGAAAAGATTGTTAAATGAACTACCCAACTTTAAAGAATATTCTTTGAAGTTCTTAAATGAAGAGATAAATAAAATGCAATACAAAGGCTTTTCTGGTGGATATGGAGTTTATGCTCAAAGGGACAAAAAGTCTTTTATGATAAGGCTTAGAGTATCTGCTGGAGTTTTATCCAAATATCAACTTAATAAAATTTACGAAATGGCTGTTAAGAATGACTTAAATAAAATACACTTAACAACTAGACAAGCTATACAACTACATGATTTGTCTATAGACTCCATTGTTGATGTTATGGAACAAGGAATAAAAAACGACATCTTTACTAGAGGTGGTGGTGGTAATTATCCTAGAAATGTCGGATTATCTCCACTATCGGGAGTTGACCCTGATGAAGCCTTTGATGTTACTCCATATGCAGTTGCTACTGATAAATATTTTATCAAAAATGCTACTACATATAATTTACCTAGAAAATTAAAGGTTTCTTATTCTAGTTGCTATACAGATGCTGCTCATTGTAGCATACAAGATTTAGGATTTGTGGCTACTTTAAAAGATGGTAAACCATATTTTAGAGTTTTCTTAGGTGGAGGTTTAGGTAAACAACCTAAGGTCGCTTTAGAGCTTGGTGAACTTATAAAACCTACAGATGCACTATACTGTGTTGAAGGTATGATTAAGTTTTTTATGGCTTATGGTAATTATGAAAATAAAAATAAAGCTAGGGTTAGATATATGGTCGAAACACTTGGTGAGGAGTTATTTTTAGAGAAGTTTAAAGAATATTATAAAGTAGAAAAAGAAAAAGGTAACCTTGAACTCAATGTTGAAGAAATAGATTACTCAAAGCCTGGTGTTAAAATAGATGTTCAGGATTCTAGATTGATACCTCAAAAACAAGATGGTTTATACACTGTATATATACATCCTGTTGGGGGTATCTTATCGACAAAGGATTTAAGTATTTTACTTCAAGAATTAGACATTATTGAATCTCCTATGATTAGACTAGGAATGACAGAGGGATTATACATCTTAAATTTAAATGGAAATGAAGCAAAAAAAATATTGGAAATAAGTAAGACTATTAGTTGTAATTCTCAACTAGAACAAAGTATCTCCTGTATAGGTGTTCCAATATGTCAAATGGGTATACAAAACAGTCAGAAAATGTTACATGAAATCATAGATTACTTTAGATTGCAAAATAATGAAGAAATTTTAAATAAAGCTCCTAAATTATATATCTCAGGATGCTTAAATTCATGTGGTGTTCATCAAGTTGGTAGTATCGGTTTATGTGGTAAAAAGAAGAGTGTTGATGGTGTATCTACAGATGCATTTGAATTGTTTGTTGGAGGCAGTTTTGAGATAGGTAAAACTAAATTAGGAAAATCTATAGGTGATTTTAAAGCTAGTGATATTCCTGAAATGCTTTATAAAATATCTGAAGTTTCTTCAGGAGATTTTTATGAGTGGATAAATTCTAATAGTGATATTTTAAATAAAATAACTGATAAGTATAAGATATAATTTATTATGTTTGCTTATAAAAAATGAGATAGCTATAAGCTATCTCATTTTTTATAAGTAATTTAAGTTTTCTTATTTATAAACTATTTTAGATAAATCACAAATCTCTAACATAGTATCATATATTTGTTTAAGTAAACCAAGTCTATTATTCTTAATAGCTTCATCATTATCCATAACCATAACTGAATCAAATAAGTTATCAACTACTGGTCTTAAAGATGCAAATTCATCCAAAGCAACACCATATTTCTTATCTTTCAATAATTCCTTAACTTTTACTTTTACTTGTTTAAACTCATTGTAAAGTTTGATTTCTGCATCTTCTTTTAATAACATTTCGTCAACTTTATCACAATCTGATTTTTGAGCTAAAGTAGAAACTCTATTAAATGCAGTAAGCATTTCCACTAACTCATCTTTTTCTAACCAATTATTAAGCTCTAAAGCTCTCATATGCATATCAGAAACATCATTTATATCAGAACTTAATACAGCATCAACAACATCATATCTTATACCTAAATCTTTAAACAGATTTTTCACTCTCTCATTGAAGAAATTCATTATTTGTTCAACAACTTCTTCTTTATTAAAATCTAAATCAGAATAATTATCTAAAGCATGTTCAATAAGCACTTTTATATCTACAGCAACTTTTCTATCCATTAGTATACTAAGTATACCTAAAGCTTGTCTTCTTAAAGCATATGGGTCTTGAGAACCTGTTGGTTGTATCCCTATAGCAAAGAAACCTGCTATTGAATCCAACTTATCAGCTATTGATAATGCAACCCCAGCATTAGTTTTAGGAAGTATATCTCCTGCAAATCTTGGAAGATAATGTTCAAAAATAGCTTCGCTTACAACATCATTCTCTCCTCCAACTTTTGCATATTCTTTTCCCATAAAACCTTGTAATTCGTCAAATTCTCCTACCATTCCAGTAACTAAATCTGCCTTACATAACTTAGCAGCTCTTATAGCGTCTGTCTTTTCATCTACTAAACCTAAACTATCAAGTATATCAGCACTTAATTTTTCAAGTCTTAAAGTTTTATCATAAATAGTTCCTAGTTTTACTTGGAATACAACAGTTTTTAATTTTTCTATGTAGCTTTCTAAGTTTCTCTTAGTATCTTCTCTATAGAAAAATAAAGCATCTGCAAGTCTTGCTTCTAAAACCTTTTCGTTTCCAGCTTTAACATTATCTATTCTGTAAGAATCACCATTTCTAACAGCTATAAAGTTAGGTAACAGTTTTCCATCTTTAAGCACTGGGAAATATCTTTGATGTTGTTTCATAGGAGTTATAACAACTTCTTTTGGTAATTTTATATAATCTGTATCAAATTCTCCATAAAAAGCAGTTGGATACTCAACTAAGTAAGTTACTTCTTCAAGTAAATCTTCATCAAATTCAACTTCTCCACCTAAAGAATTTGCAACTTCTATACATTGTTTTCTTATAATTTCTTTTCTCTTATTTTGGTCTAAAACTATATAATTTTTTTCTAATTTTTCAAGATAGTCTTCTATAGAATTTACTTCTATTGTACTTTCTCCTAAGAATCTATGACCTTTTGTTATATTAGAAGATATTATTCCTTCTAAGTCAAACTCTAATACCTTGTCATTCAACAATGTAACTATCCATCTTATAGGTCTTGCAAATTTAAGATTTTTACCTCCCCAACGCATAGCTTTTGGGAATACTACAGATTTTATAGTCTCTGGTAATATATCTTTTAATACTTCTGAAGTCTCTTTTCCATCTTGTTTTATAGTTGCAAATATATATTCATCTTTACCAACTTGTTTAAAGTATATATCAGACTCACTTAATCCTTTGCTTTTTATAAATCCTAATGCTGGCTTTGTTAAATTATTTTCCGCATCAACAGCAATTTTTTTAGCAGGACCTTTTATTTCTTCTTCTAAGTCACTCTGTTTATCACTCAATCCTTCAACTACCAAAGTCAGTCTTCTTGGTGTACCATATGCACTTATTTTGTCAAAAGATATTCTATTTTCATCAAATAATTTGTTAAGATTGTTTTTTAATTGTTCTAGTGTGCTGCCTACAAATCTAGATGGCATTTCTTCAACACCGATTTCAAATAAAAGATAATTTTTCATTATTTGTCACCGTCCTTTAAAAGAGGGAATCCCATTTCTTCTCTTTGTTTTACAAAAGTTTCTGCAACAGTCTTTGCCATATTTCTAACTCTACCTATAAATGATGCTCTTTGACTAACACCTATTGCGCCTCTTGCATCCAATGTATTAAATGCATGAGAGCATTTTAATACATAATCATATGAAGGTATTACAAGTCCTTTTTCCATAAGTCTTAATGCTTCTTTTTCATATATATCAAACAGATTAAACAGCATATCTGCATCACATAATTCAAACGCATACATTGAGTTTTCATACTCAGCTTTATTAAATACTTCACCATAAGTTATTTTATCATTCCATTTTAAATCATAAACACTATCAACTTCTTGAATGTACATAGCTAATCTTTCTAATCCATATGTAATTTCTCCTGTCTCAAGCTCACATTCAATATTACCTACTTGTTGGAAATACGTAAATTGTGTTATTTCCATACCATCTAGCCAAACTTCCCATCCAAGTCCCCATGCACCAACTGTAGCAGCTTCCCAGTTGTCTTCAACAAATCTTATATCATGCTCACTTGGGTCAATTCCAATTTCTTTTAAACTTTCCAAATACAACTCTTGTATATTATCTGGAGATGGCTTTAATATAACTTGGAACTGGTGATGTTGATATAGCCTGTTTGGGTTTTCACCATATCTTCCATCTGCTGGTCTTCTTGAAGGTTCTACATAACATACTTGCCAAGGCTCAGGTCCTAGTGATCTTAAAAAAGTATTTGGATTCATAGTTCCTGCACCTTTTTCAATATCATAAGGTTGCATCATGATACAACCTTGCTTTGACCAGTATTTTTGCAACGCTAGTATCATCTCTTGAAAATTCATAAAAATCCCTCCTATAACAATAAAGCCTCTCGTCTACACGAAAGGCTATTTTAATAGTTCTTCTACAACTTTTAGAATATCAAATTCTATAAAATTTGTCAATGTTAGTGATAATTCTTATAATTATCTTCTCTTCATTTTTTAAAAGTCACTTTATATCTATTTATTTTCGTCTTCGTCTTCTTTATTCTTTTCAAATTCTTCTTTCATAAGGTCAGCAGTTACATCTTTATCATCTTCTTTTTTGTCAACTACTACATCCTTAACATCTTTAGCAGCATTAGTTATCATATTCTTCAAAACATGAAGTTTTTCTTCATTCAACTCACCTAAGTCTACGATTTCTCCATCTTCTTCATTTTGAACTTTTATACGATATTTACTTATAACAGCAGCTGATAAGCCTACTAAAGTAGCTAATGGAACAAAAGCTAATCCAACAACTCCAACTGTTAAAGGAATGTTCATCATAGTTTTTCCATCTTTCTCAACTATTACTCTTACTACACTACTTTTTCTAAGAAGCTCTTTTAGTTGAAGTTTTATATTTTCTCCATCTTTACCAAACACTTCTTCCATAGTTTCTTTAGCAGATTTTGCTTTACAATTACAAGTATTTTTTTTATTTTCTAAATATATTACTGCCTCAATTACGTCTCCATTGCATACTACTAATGCTTCTTTTGCTTCTGCATAAGTTGCTCCTGGAACTCTTTCAAAGACTGAATCAACCATTTCAATAGTTATATTACTACTCATCATTATCCACTCCCTTATTGTTTTTTACACTTTGTAATACGTGTAATGATTTAAAATTAATATTATCAACATAAACTTTCAAATACTTGTCTAGAATATTTTCAAGCTCATGTGTTATATATTTTGATACTTTAGCTTTACTACATGTTAAAATATCATTCTTTAATACATATTCCATAAGACTTATAGTTGTTAAGTCTAATTTTATGTTATTATCAAAAAGTTTACTACACTTACTACATAGTATACCACCTTCATAGATATTAAACACAGAATTTTGTAAAATTTTACATTCACAATTAATGCATTTATTTACTATAGGTTTAAATCCTATATAGTCTAAAAATTTCAACTCGAATGCTGCTGTTATAAACCTATTATCTGTATTCTCCTGTGTATACAAGTACAATGTCTGTGCAAGTAATATAAATAGCCTATTATTAGTCTGATTTTCAAGTATAGAATTCTCAACTAATTTTGTAATATATGTAGCATAAGAAAATGCTTCTATATCATAGGATATATTATAAAAACTTTTTATTATTTCACTTTGAGTAACCTTGTACATATTACCTTGTTTTTTTAAGGTAAAATTGCTATAAGAAAATAACTGTGATGATGAAAGTAAAGAGCTCTTATTTTTTTTAGCTCCTTTTGCTATTGCAGATACTTTTCCAAGCTTTCTTGTAAATAGTGTAAGTATTACGTCACTTTCCTTGTACCTTATAGCTTTAAGTACTATCCCCTGGGTGTTCAGGATTATCATCGTCTTCTTTTTTCTCCCTTACTTCTTCAATTTCTTCATGTATGTTTTTGCAATCACAGAAATATAGATATGCATCTATACTACCTGTTTTTTTAAAAACTTCCCAACTTATATTGTTCATTTTTAAAAAACCCCCTTCTTACATTTATACTTATATTTTTAGTAAGAAGAGGATAAATCATACATAAAGTTATTAAACAATTTTTGACAATAATGCCGTTGTTATTATAAAGTAAACTGCTATACCAGTTATATCAAGAGCTGTAGATATAATTGGTGATGAAACTGTAGATGGGTCTGCATCCATTTTTTTTAATAGAACAGGCATAAATGCACCTATTGTTGCACCTAAAACCATATTTATAAATAATGATATTGAAACAATTAGTACAATGTCTAATTTTCTCATAACAAAGTAAATCACAATACCAGTTATTATACTACATAAAAGACCTGTAATAATTCCTACAATACCTTCTCTTACCACATTACTAAAATTTAAATCTTTATTAGATAGTGTTATTACTGTAACAGATGATGATTGAGTTCCAATATTTCCACCCATACCTATTACTACAGGTATAAAGAACACTAATGGAGCATATACAGGATTCATTATATAATCTAAGTTAGAAAGTATTAAGGAAGCTAATAATCCTCCTATTAATGTAATAATTAACCAAGGTAATCTTCCTCTAAGTGCTGATATTGTTTGCTCTTTCAATGTAGGATTTTCTTTTTCAGCAACTTCTCTTTCATGTTCTGAACTTCCTGCAAATTTATACATATCTTCTGTTGCTTCTTCTTCCATTACATCGATTATATCATCTACTGTTATTATTCCTTTTAATTTTTCTTGTCTATCAACTACTGGAATTGCTATTAAGTTGTATTTAGATACTAATCTTACTGCTTCTTCTCTATCTTCATCTACATAAACAGAGATTATATTTTCACTCATTAATTCTTCTACTATATTTGCATCTCTTGCTATTATTAATTCTCTTAATGATAATACTCCAACTAGTTTTTCTTCATCATCAACCACATATATATAATAAATAGTTTCAGCTTCTTCAGCTTCTTCCCTCATATGGTCTATAGCTTCAAGAGCTGTCATGTCTTTATTTATAGATATATATCCAGTCGTCATTGTTCCACCAGCAGAATCTTCATCATAGAATAACAGTTCTTTTACATACTCAGCATTTTCTTGATTCAAAAGATTTATTATATGTTCTCTCTCTTCTTCTTCAAGCTCACTTAATTTATCTGCCATATCTCCAAGAGACATAAGTTCAAGTATATTTTTTGAGTGTTCTACATCAAGCTTAGATAAAATACTAACAAAAAACTCTACACTACCTTCTTCTAATATAGAAGATGCCATATCTAAAGGAAGTACTTCAAATAATTGAATTTTCATGTCTTCCTCTAAATTTTCCATTATATCGAATATATCAATTATATGATATTCCTCTATTAATTCTCTTAACTCCAATACTTTATTATTAGCAATTAATGATTTTACTTCATATAATAAATCTTGGGAAGCATCCAGTTTCCTATCCATATAACCCACCTTTATTTATCATTATATCCAAAATTATTTATATAATTTTGTAAATTTCTCCAATTTTCTTTAACCTTAACCCATAATTGAAGATTTATTTGTGACCCTAAAAGTAATTCTATATCTTGTCTTGCTGATTTTCCTATTCCTTTTAGTTTCCTACCATTCTTTCCTATTATTATTCCTTTATGTGAATCTCTTTCACAATATATCACAGCAGATACATCCACTATCTCTTTATCATTTCTTGCTTTCATTTTTTCAATTTCAACAGCTACACCATGAGGTATCTCATCATTAAGATAGTGAAGAACTTTTTCTCTTATAAGTTCTGCTATTAATACTCTCTCTGGTTGGTCTGTAATCATATAATCTGGAAAATACTTTGGACCTTCTTCTAAATAATTTTGTATAACTTTTATTAAGGTATTCGTGTTTTTTCCTTTTAATGCTGATATTGGTACTATTTCTTTAAAAATACCTTCATTATCATACATTTTGATTATATCAAATAACTCATCTTTTTGGTCTAGTTGATCTATTTTATTTACAACTAGAATTATTGGTGTTTTAACACTTCTTAAGTCCTCCATTATCTTTCTATCTCCAGGACCTATTTTTTTAGAATCATCAACTACAAATAATATTAAATCTACATTTTTGAAGGCATCTGTTGCTGCTTTCACCATAAATTCACCTAACTTATTTTTTGGTTTGTGAATGCCTGGTGTATCTAAAAATACTATCTGCATCTCTTCATCTGTATATACTGCTTGTATTGTATTTCTTGTAGTTTGAGGCTTATCACTCATTATAGCTATTTTTTCTCCAACTACATTATTCATTAAAGTAGATTTCCCTACATTTGGTCTCCCTACTATACTGACAAAACCTGATTTGAACATTAACTGTCTCCTAACTTTATTTATCTTCTTGTTTTAATTATTTATATTTTTTAAATCTATTTTAAATCATTTCCAGAGAAATAGTTTGGCAACAAATCCTTTATATCTTGCTCAAAAACCTCTCCTTTAGTATATCCTGTTATTATTTTTATATCAGAACCAAACTCTATAATTACCTGTCTGCATATTCCACAAGGATATGTTTGCTCATTATTTTCTGAGTTGTCACTTGCTATAGCTATTTTATATATATCTTTGTCTCCTTCTGATATTGCTTTAAAAATAGCTGTTCTTTCTGCGCAATTTGTTCCACCTAATGATGCACATTCAATATTACACCCAGTATAAACTTTACCACTCTTAGTTAAAAGAGCTGCACCTACTCTAAAACCAGAGTAAGGAGCATAAGAATGTTGCCTGGCATTTTCTGCCAACTTTAACAATTCTATGTTATCCACAACATCTCCTCCTGTATACAATAATTAAAAGTTATTTTTATTTAATACTCTACATTATATCATAAAAATTTAATTAGCACAGATTTGTTTTATTTTAAACATTTTATGTACATTTATTTTAATTGTAGAACATTCCAAGCTGAAACACTAGTATAGCTATTAATACACCTAACAAAGCTCCAGCTATAGTTTCCCAAAATGTATGTATTTTTCCTTCAATCCTACTTTGGGCAACTAATACAGCCATTATATATGCAAGAGTAGACGCAACTACTCTTTCAGTCATAAGTGTAATTGCAGTTGCTATAGCAAATGCTAATGCAGCATGACCACTTGGCATACCTCCTTTTAGAGGTGTTCCTGTAGAAGTCAATGCTTTTACAACCACTACAGCTATAAGAACCAATAATATACATATCAAGGTTATATGTAATTCTGATTCTCTTATCTTATAAATTAATATCCCAGATATATCTGTCAATTTATCATAAAATAAAATATATCCAACCACTACTGAATTTAGTGCTGCCACTAGAACACCACCTGCTGCAACATCTTTTGCTATCTTAGCAAGTACATGGTATTCATCAGTCACTAAATCAACAGCCTTTTCTATAGCTGTATTAAACATCTCAGCAACTACAACTAAACATATAGACATTAATAACATTATCATTTCTAATTTTGAGAAGTTAAAAAACAAACTTATTATAAGCACAGCAACTGAGCCTAAATAGTGTATTTTCATATTTCTTTCAAATTTAAATGTATACAATATCCCTTCTATAGCTGCATTAAAAGCTTTAATTATACCTTGACGAGTTTTTCCTGGTTTCATAAAAACTACTCCCTTGTTATGTTTAACTTATTCAATATATGTTCTTCTTTTTCTCTCATTTCCTTTGTATTCTCATCTGTATCATGGTCATAACCTAAAAGATGAAACATACTATGACATATTAAAAAACACACTTCTCTTTCAAAACTATGGTTATACTCTATACTCTGTTCTAAAGCTCTTTCAAGAGACACTACTATATCACCTAGAGATTCTTCTTCTAACTCAACATCCTCAAAATCATCACTTAAAAGAGGAAATGATAAAACATCAGTTGCTCTATCAACACCTCTATATTCTCTATTTAACTCATGAATCTCTTTATTATCTACAAAAGAAAGACTCACCTCATAATTATCATCATATCCTTCATAATCCAAACATTCTATGATTATATCCTTTATCTTTTCAATTAGCTCTTCATTTACTTCTAATTTATCTTGTCTATCATCTAATATCAAATCCATTAATTACACCTACTTTTTATTCATTAATAATGCTATACATCTATATTACTACACTTTTACTTTCTTTTGAAAGTATTTTCCTGTATTTTCATTTTTTTACGTTCTTCTTTTTTAAATTCTTCTCTTTTATCATGTTTCTCATAAGCTCTTATTATCCTCTGTACTAACTCATGTCTTACAACATCTCTATCTGTTAACATTATAGACCCAATCCCTGGAACTCCTTTAAGAATCTCTGTAGCTTGTATTAGACCACTTTTCTTATTTTGTGGTAAATCTGTTTGTGTTATATCACCTGTAACTACAGCCTTAGAGCCAAATCCTAATCTAGTTAAAAACATTTTCATTTGCTCTGAAGTAGTATTTTGAGCTTCATCCAATATTATAAAAGAATTATCAAGTGTTCTACCTCTCATAAAAGCAAGTGGTGCAACTTCAATAGTGCCTCTTTCCAAATATTTATTAAATTTATCAGCACCTAACATTTCAAATAATGCATCATATAATGGTCTTAAATATGGGTCAACTTTATCCTTTAAATCCCCTGGTAAAAAACCTAGACTCTCCCCAGCTTCCACAGCTGGTCTTGTAAGTATAATTCTACTAACCTCATCTCTTTTAAAGGCTTTTACTGCCATAGCTACTGCAAGGTAAGTCTTTCCTGTTCCAGCAGGTCCAACGCCAAAAGTTATATCATTATTTTCTATAAGCTTTATATATTCTTTTTGACCTAGTGTTTTAGGTTGAACAGCTTTCCCTCTTTGTGTTATAACAATGGTTCCCTCAAGTTCTTTTATTTTTTGTTCACTACCTTCAAGTAAAAGGGATAACGAATAAGAAATACTCTGTTTATCTAAATGTTTACCATTTGATACAGTTTGATGCAATTCATTCATAAGCTTTAGTGCAGAATCTACATTTTTTTCTTCTCCAATTAAAATTATATTGCCTTCTCTAAGTATCACATCTATATTTAAAGTTTTCTCTATTAATTTTACATTTTCATCAAAATTTCCAAATAATTCTCTTTCAAAATTTCCATCTGCTATTGTAAATTTTTTTTGTATTATCAATTGAATTGTTCCTCCTCAAGTTTTAAGTTTAATTTTATTAGTTATTGTTACTATTATTATTTTGACTGTTGTTACTATTTTGATTACTATTATTTTCATTAGAGTTATTTTTATTATTATCTTTAGTATCCTCATCAAAGTCATTTCTTATATCATTTAATGGTCTTTTTTCTGGATTAGAAGGAACTTCCTCTTCTCCTTCTTTTGGTTTACTTTCTTCCTTTATAAATCTTTCTGCTTCTGATTTACTAAGAGGATAAATTTTAGCAATATTTTCACTAGTTTGAACTGTTATTAAATATTCTAACATGTTTTTATTAACCTTAAAGTTATGTTTTACATCTATTATTCTAGCCGAAGCTGGGATTATGTATTCTAACTCTTTTAAAGCTTTTTCAGATAATTCTTTTTTCAACTCTTCTTTATTTCTTTTTACCTCAACTTTTTTTGTTTCATAGAAGGTACTCGTCTTTATCTTTATTGGAAAAGTATAATCTCCTATTGCTAATTTTTTTTCTTTATTTTCAACAACATAATTTTTATATTTTATATTTTTCCTCATTGTAAATTCTTTATCATAAAAGCTTATTGTGTATATGTTTTTCTTTTCTCCTGTCTTTTTATTTACAGTGTCCACATAACTTGCCTTCTTGGCAGATTCATAAAAAGTACTTGCCCATACTTCTGGTATTGATTTTGTATTAGCTCCATTTAGCAATACATCTCCCTTTTGTACTATATCTCCAGATTTAATAACGGATTTACCACTTCTAGGGATTACCTTTTCTATTATACCATTTTTTAAAGCAATTACATTACAATAATTTGATTGGTCTGTAGATTTTAGGGATTCTGCTTTTTTCGTAACAGTAACAAATATATTTGTTCCTTTTACATTAATAGATAAATATGCCACATCATTAAATTTCGACATCATATGGTCTCTAACTTCTTTTCTATCAATACTCTTCTTATAAACCCCTGGCCTTACTCCAACCTTGTAAAGCTCACTTCTGAGAGCTTCTTTTTTTATACCTTCAGGAGATTGTATATATACATCTGTCACAAACTGCGATGTCGACATCAATAAAAATAAAGAGAGAATAGCACAAATCCACATACCTTTGTGCTTATAAATTCTTTTAATAATAAAAGGAACCCCTGTTTTTTGTTTTACCTTTATCTCAAACTTACTGCCTCTATAAATATTCTTAAATTCTTTTATATCTTGTCTATCTATATGAAACTCAATTTTAGTATTTTTTATTCTAGTTACATTGTAAACACTTATCCCATTTCTTATAAGATGATTTAAAAATTGTTCAAGTCCTACTCCTTCCACAACTATAACATAGTATCCCCTTATAAAGCTTATCAAGTGTATCTCCTCCTAATCAACATACTCCATATTGTAGATAATTCCTTTTATACCTATCTCACTATCAGTAATATACTTAAGCGAAAGTTTATCACCAGATATTTTAATCGTTTTAACTTTGGTCTTTATTCTTATTAAATCAACTTCATACTCAAGTATTGATAGATAATTTTCTATACTAATAAACGTATTACCTGTAACAGTAACAACTGGTTGATTTACCTGTAAATCAGTGGATATTTCTAACATAAGCATTACCCCCTTAATTAATTTTATGCTTGAAATAGGTATTTATGCACTTTATTGATGTTATAACAGATTAGTTCTAAAATTTTTATACAATAAATACCCTAATAATTAATATATTATTTAAACAATAAAAAGGTAATCATATTGATAAAAAATCAACATGATTACCTTTTTATTTTTCTTATATAGAATCTACAATGTATACAATTTTTTTATTAGTCTTGTTCTATTAAACCATATCCACCAGCTTTACGCTTATACACTATGTTTATTTCAAAATTATCTTGATTTCTAAACATATAGAAATTGTGTCCTACCAATTCCATTTGAAGTATTGCCTCTTCTGAACTCATAGGTTTTACATTAAATTTCTTTCTTCTTTCTATAACTATATTTTCATCTTCTTCATCATCATAATCATAATCATTAAATTCACTGCTGTTATCTATAAAGTCAACATTTTCAAATCTTATGCTCTTATTATTTTGACCTTTGTCTTTAACTTTAGTTTTATACTTGACAACTTGTCTACTTAATTTGTCACAAACAATGTCAATTGCTGCATATAAATCATCTTCTACATCTTCTGCTCTTATTATTTGCCCACTAATAGGAATTATTGTGACCTCAACTTTTTGTCTATCCTTTTTCGCACTTACTGTTACTTTCACTTCTGATTCAGGATCAAGGTATTTTTCTAACCTACTTAATTTTCCATCTACGTATCCTTTTATTCCGTCAGTTAATTTCATTTGTCTCCCAGATACTATTATTTGCATAAAAACCTCTCCCTTCAAGCCTTTCCAATTCTAATACTTTAATATGTTAATCTTTAAATACAATTTTGATAAATTTATTATATTTAAATTAATATTATTGTATATGAAAATGATTCTTTTTAATAGTCTATTCATTTTTTATTTGATATGATATTATTAAAAGTACAGGGTAATTTACAGAATCTTTACATTCTATTTATTAATAAACCATATAAAATAATTCAAGAATCCAGCATAAACAAGCCACATCAAATAAACCAAATTTATGTATCCAGCTCTCTTATCTATTTTAGAAAACTTTGAAATCATTATTACAGAAACCAAAATCATTATTATTATGTCTACTAAAGCTGTAAATCTAAGTCCAAATCCAAAAAATAATATAGTCCAAACAAAATTTAATGCAAGTTGTAACCCATAATAAAAGATTGCATCTCTTACTTTAGGTAAATTGTAACCCTTTCTTAATATTAAGTATGAAGATATACCCATCAATATGTACAATATAGTCCAAACTATCGGAAAGATAAATGCTGGTGGTGCAAAGCTTGGCTTTGTGAGCTGTAAATAGTAGGTTGAGATATCTGTCCCACTAATAATCATTGTTAAAACACTACTTAAATAACCTATTATTAATGGTATCAATATGTTTATCAAAAAATTTCTAATTTCCTTTACTGATATAATCAAATTCTTCCCCTTCTTTCAAAATTTTCTTTGATTATAGATATGCTCAAATATGACTTGTTATTCTCAAAAAATATAAAAAGCCTAGAGATTTCTCTCTAGGCTATATCAATCTATTGTAAGTTTTGTTTTACCAACTTATTTATAAGTTTTCCATCAGCTCTTCCTTTAACCTTTGGTTGGATAACTGACATTATTTTTCCCATATCCTTCATAGAAGTTGCTCCTACTTCAGATATAGTAGATTTTACAATTTCTTCTAACTCTTCTTCGCTTAATTGTTGAGGTAGGTACTCTTTTAAAACTTCAATTTCAGCTTCTGTTTCTTTTATTAAGTCTTCTCTTCCAGCTTTTTCAAATTCAACTAATGCATCTCTACGTTGCTTTAATTGCTTTGCTATTACATCGATAATTCCATCTTCATCAAGTTCGACTCTATTATCAACTTCATACTGTTTAATGGAAGCTCTTATTAAAGTTACTACAGATTTTCTCACTGTATCTTTGTTTTTCATAGAAGATTTCAAATCCTCTTGTAACTTTTGCTTAAGGGACATCCCCTTCACCTCTTTATTCTTATTTACTACTATTTCTTAGCGTTTTTTCTTCTTGCTGCTTCAGCTTTTTTCTTACGCTTAACGCTTGGCTTATCATAGTGCTCTCTTTTTCTCACTTCTGACATGATGCCAGACATTGCACATTGACGCTTGAATCTTCTTAAAGCGCTGTCTAATGTTTCATTCTCTCTAACTCTTACTTCTGACATTTCTTTTTCCCTCCCTCCAATAGCGCAATTATGCTGGGACTGTAACTATGTTCTTTTTGCATAATATGCATTACAACCTAACACTTTGTTTATTATAAACTAAATTTTTACTTTTATCAAGTATTTTTATCAAGAAGGAACTCAATTTTTCAATAATTTAGTTTAGTTTTGTCCCGCTTCGTAATTAGGAAGCTTTTTACCAGCTAAAATATGATAGTGCAAATGTTTAACTTCTTGCCCTCCATCACTTCCACAATTATTTATGATTCTGAATCCAGTTTGGTCAAAACCTTTCTCCTTAGCTATTTTATTAATAACAACATGAATATGTGACACAATATCCATCTCTTTATCAGGAATATCAATTACACTATCGTAATGTTTTTTAGGTACTACCAATATATGGTATGGAGCAACTGGGTTTAAGTCGTTAAATGCTAAGACTCTATCATCTTCATAAACTTTAGTTGAAGGTATTTCTCCGTTCGCTATTTTACAAAAAATACAATCCATTTTTTCCACCTCCTATCTTATAAATATTATAATTTCTACATGTTATATCAAAATTCCTTCTACATATTCATCTTTTACGTCATTTATTTTCACTTTTAATATCTGACCTTGTATATTTTTGTCACTTTCAACAACAACTCTTATATAATTTGATGTTAGTCCCTCAAATTTATTGCCTTCTGTATTTTGTTCAAATAAAACATCTAACTCACTTCCAATAAATTTATTTGCAAATTTATTAAAATTTACTTTGCTTAAATTTAAAAGTTGCTCACTTCTAAAATGTTTCATTTGAGGGTCAACCTGATTTTCCATAGTCGCAGCTGGAGTCCCTTTTCTTGGTGAGTATTTAAAAATATGCATTTGTGAAAGCTCTATTTCTTTTAAAAACTCATATGTTTCTTTAAACTCATCGTTTGTCTCTCCTGGAAATCCTACTATCACATCTGTAGTTATTGCGACATTTGGCATTTTACTTCTCAACCTATCTACAATAGTTTTGTACTCTGAAGTTGTGTATCTTCTATTCATTCTTTTTAAAGTTTCATCACATCCACTTTGAAGTGATAAATGGTAATGAGGACAAACTTTATCCATCTTTAAAACTTCATTCACAAATTCATCTGTAAATAAGATTGGTTCAACAGAACTAAGTCTAATTCTCTCTATTTTATCTATTTCATTTATTTGTTTTATTACATCAAGAAGTTTAATATCCTTATCTTTTAAATCTTTTCCATAAGAGGCAACATGTATTCCTGTTAATACGACCTCTTTATAGCCATTATTAGCCAATTTTTTTACTTCATCGACTATACTATCAATATCTCTACTTCTAACGCGTCCTCGTGCATAAGGAATTATACAGTAGGTACAAAATCTGTCACACCCATCTTGTATTTTCATAAATGCTCTAGTCTTTCCGTTAGTTTGGCTGATTTCTATTTCTTCGAATGCTTTAACCTTCATTATATCATCAACTGTACTAACTTTCTTACTTGCATCTATCTTTTTAATTTCTTCAACAATCTTTCTTCTGTCATTTGTACCCATAACTAAATTTACTTCTTCTATATCCAAAATTTCCTCTGGAGATACCTGAGAATAGCATCCCACCACGGCTATTACTGCATCTGGATTTTTCTTTTTAACTCGTCTTATATATTGACGAGATTTTCTATCACTCATATGAGTAACCGTACATGTATTTATAACATAAACATCAGCATATTCTTCACTATTAACTTGTTCATAACCATCTTTTTCAAATAGCTCTAACATAGCCTCAGTTTCATATTGATTGACTTTACACCCAAGTGTATAAAAAGCTACTTTTTTCAATTTATTTTTCTCCTCCTAAATCACTTAGCTCATACAAAGTTATTGTTGATGCTACAACAGAAGCTGTCTCAGTTCTCAATATTCTAGGCCCTAATGATACAACACTACAATTATCTTGTTGTACTTGCTCTATCTCTTCTTCAGAAAATCCACCTTCAGGACCTACAAAAATTCCAACACTATCTATATTAGAATCACACTTTTTAAGTGCATCTTTTATTGAAACTGTTCTTTCATTTTCATAAGGGCAAATATTTATATTATTTTTCTTCATATCTTCTAAAGCTTCTCTAAAACTTAAAATACCTCTTAGTTTTGGTATTTTACCTCTTTTACTTTGCTTTGCTGCTTCATAAATTATTCTTTCCCAACGTTCAAATTTTTTGTCTTCTTTTTTGTCATCAACTTTAGTAACACTTCTCTTAGTTTGAACTAATATTATTTCTTCTACACCTACTTCAGTTAACTTTTGAAGTATCATCTCCATTTTTGGGGCTTTGGGAAGCCCTTGATATAGTCTTATTTTAAGTACTGATTCTCTATTTATATCAACTTTTTCTAAAATATTTAAATTAACCACACTTTTATCTATATTCGTTATCTCACAAATATACTCATTATTATTCTTGTCACATACCTCAAGCTTCTCGCCTAACTTACATCTTAAAACTTTTGAAATATGTTTTACATCTTCACCTTCTATAGTGCAAGTTTTATTTTGTAGATTTATATTATTTTTTTCAACAAAAAATCTGTCCATTATACTCCACCATACCCTCTATTTTTTAAGCTTAGAAACTATTGCTGACCATTCACCTAATTTTTGAACTTCAACTATTTCAAATCCATTTTCAATTAAACTTTCTTTAACTTCTTCTACCTTATCCAGAATTATACCTGAAGATATGAATATAGCATCTTCTTTCATAAAGTTTTGAACATCTTTTGCAAGTATTTTTATTATATCAGCTATTATATTTGCAACTATTACATCAGCTTTATCTTTTATTACATCTGTTAAATTACCATGCATTACAGATACATTTTCCTCTACCTTATTTTCAATAACATTTTCTTTTGCAACTTTTACTGCCACTTCATCTAAATCTACAGCTATAACTTCTTTTGCCCCTAATTTGGCTGCTGCTATTGCAAGTATTCCACTACCACAACCAATATCAAATACTTTAGAATCTTTATTCACATATTTTTCTAATTCTCTGATACACATACTAGTAGTCTCATGTGTCCCTGTACCAAATGCCATACCAGGGTCAAGCTCTATTATTAAGTCCCCTTCTTGCATAGTATAATCTTCCCATGTAGGTTTTACTACTACTCTTTGTCCTACTTTTGTTGGTTTGTAATATGCCTTCCATGCATTTGCCCAATCAGCTTCATTTACTTGGTCTAATGATACACTTCCTTCACCTATATCTATACCAAAATCTTTTAGACCTAAAACTTTTTGCTTTATTATTTCGACAAATTCCATCACATTTTTTTCTTCTGAAACGTAAGTTTTTATAAGTACATCATCTTCTTCATTCTTTTTAAATACTTCTTCTTCAACATAGTCCCAATCTAATTCATTTTTCTTCTGAAATAAAAAGTCTTTTGGGTCTTCTATTACAGCCCCACCAGCTCCTTGTTCATATAGTATATTTGTTATAGGTTCAACTGCTTCTGTTGTTGTTTTTATAGTTACTTCTATCCAATTATTCATAAGTTTACCTCTCTTCTTTATAGTAATCTTCCTGTTTTTCCATAACTTTTATTATATCATAAATATCATACTTTTTTGTTTTATAAATTTTTAATAGTAATATCTTAATTACATATACTTTTCAATTTTTACCAAGCTAAGTATATAAACAGTAATTTAGAAACCATATATTATTAAATTTTATTAAAAAAATAATAAACATCACTTTTAATCTCTTTTACAGATTACATAATAATCTACATTATATGTAAAAATAATAGTAATTAAACTATTAAACAAAAAAATTTGGCTATTTTACACATTTAATAGAATAAAAAAATTTGATACTATATAATTAAAATTTAAATATTAAGGAGAACACAATGTCTGAAGTAATCTTAAAAAATATATCAAAACTTTACTCTAATGGATTTAATGCAGTAAAAAATATAAATATAGATATCAATGATAAAGAATTTATCGTTTTAGTAGGTCCATCTGGTTGTGGTAAATCAACCACACTTAGAATGATTGCTGGTCTTGAAGAAATCTCTGAAGGAGAATTATACATTGGAGATAAACTAGTCAATGATATAGAACCAAAAGATAGAGATATAGCTATGGTTTTTCAAAACTATGCTCTGTATCCACATTTATCAGTTTATGAAAATATGGCATTTGCACTTAAACTTAGAAAATTATCCAAAGATGAGATAGACAAAAAAGTTAAAGAAGCTGCTAAAATATTAGATTTAACGCCTCTTTTAAATAAAAAACCTAAAACATTATCTGGAGGACAGAGACAAAGGGTTGCATTAGGGCGTGCAATAGTTAGAAATCCTAAGGTATTCTTAATGGATGAACCCCTATCCAACTTAGATGCAAAACTTAGAACTGCCATGAGAACAGAGATAACTAAACTTCACCAACAGCTTGGAACTACATTTATCTATGTAACACATGACCAAGTTGAAGCTATGACTATGGCTGATAGAATTGTTGTAATGAAAGATGGAGTAGTTCAACAAATTGCAACTCCACAAGATGTATATGATTATCCAGCTAATATATTTGTTGCAGGATTTATTGGAGCACCACAGATGAATTTTATTGATGTAATATTAATAGAGGAGAACAATGAAATCTATGCACAAAATGAAAATATTAAACTTAAATTGAATAAGGAAAAACACTACAATTTAATAAAAGACAATTATATTAATAATGAAGTCGTTATAGGTATCAGACCAGAAGATATTCATGTAGAAGATGCTTTTATTAAATCCAACCCAGATACTTGTTTTAAATCAAAGATTGAAATAAAAGAACTTATGGGAGCAGAAACTTATGCTCACTTAAAATTAGGTGAAAATACGATAACAATTAGATTTGATAGTAAAAACAGAATTAATGTTGGTGATGACTTAACACTTTCAGTTGATAACAGTAGAATACACATATTTGACAAAGAAACTACTTTAGCTATAAGATAAGAATATAATCTTATTTTTAAGGAGACTTTATGGAAGATTTAAAAAGTTTTTTAGAAAGACAACTTAATAAAAAAGTAAATATCTATCCGTATGAAAATCAAAGTTTAAGTTCTAATAGCAATTTAATTACTTTCAACAATACTATTTATGTTGTTGATTTTCTAGTTGAAAATAATCTCGACAATCTAAAAGGTAACTTTTATTTAATTTATCAGTCTCATATAGATTTTGAATATCTAAAAAATATTTTTTATAACTTATATGATAATATAAATATAATACAACACAATGGTTTTTTTATTATAAATTCTAAATACAACTTAGATATTAATGTAACTACACAAAATATAATTGAAACTGAAACTTATCAAAGTACCTATATTTTTTATCTTGGTGAGTTAGATAATAAATCCGATTTTAATTTTAGATTACAATTATGTTCTGACTTACTACCTTATATTGTAAAAGATAACGCTGAAAATAAATTTTTAAATTTATTTGACCTCATTAGATATAAAACTTTTGATTTGATTAATAAAGATAATACACTCAATAAATTAATAGACTTTAATAAGATTAAATCTATTGATGAAGAACTTCTATATACAGGAATAAAGTTTATAAATAATGATTTAAATATCTCTAAGACATCTACTAGTATGTTTTTACATAGAAACACACTGGTATATAGGTTGGAAAAAATCAATGAGATACTTGGATTTGATTTGAAAAATTTTGAAAATGCAATGATTTTTTATCTGAGTGTCAAATCTTATTTTCTATATAAAAAAATTTAAGTACTAAATTAAGCAGAACTCCAAAACATTAGTTCAAAGTTCTGCTTAATTTTAATTTATAATATTGTATACTTATTAAGTATTCTTTATTTAAAAGCTTGAAGTTTATAAATATCAATCACTCATGTTTTACAAACAATATTTTCAAGTGTGTAAAATACTAGACTTATTAAATCCATAAATCTACTATTTTACTGTTCTTAATTCTTTCTTTAAAACAAAATTCAATGAAAAACTTATTGTACCTAAAACCACCATAACATAACCTAATATTTGAAATTGAGCTGATGTTATACTTGCTTCAAATACCATTCCAAGTAAAACTGTTGCTAAAATAGAACCTAAATAACGACTAGTTTGAAATAGACCTGAAGCTGTCCCTATACTGTCAGAAGGGCTTTCTTTAAACATAGAGGATTGTAATGCCACATTCCCAACTCCATAGCTAATACCTGCCAATGATAAAATAATGCCCTTTCCTATTACTGGTATATGAACAAAAACTATTGAAAGAAGTACTGCACTAATCAACATAAAAATTGATGACATCATCAGAGGCAATCTAGTACCAGATTTGTCTATCCATCTCCCAGTTAATGGAGATATAAATATACCTATACCAGACATAAATAACATAAATAACCCAGTCGATTTTGCACTATAATGTAGTGCATCTTGAAAGTAACTAGGAAGACCAAAAAACAAAATATAATTAAAGAAATTTAATATAATAAACTGTAAATAGACCTTTGACAGCTTAGGATTATTTACAAATAACCTAATATCTATAAATGGTAATTTTGTTCTAAGCTCATGCCAAATAAAAATACACATCAATATTACACCCAATACAAGTTGTTCTAAATTAAGAGACTCCTTCATAGATAACAAGAATAGTAATAGAAAAATCATTGCAATTGAAAATATAAGTATACCAATAATATCTAATCTTGATAATACATTTTTTAAAGTCTCTTTTATACAGTTCTTCTCTTTTGTTTCTTTTGGAAATAAAAAATATCCTAGACATATAGAAACCATAACAATAGGTATGTTGACAAGAAATATAGCATGCCATCCACCTAAATCCAATAATAAACCTCCTAATGTTGGCCCTAACCCTGCTGTAGTTGAAGCAAAGATAGTTAAAACGGCTAATGCAGAAGATTGTCTTTCCTTTATATTATTTTGTATAAGAGCAACCCCAGATGGATATAGGGTACTTGTTCCAATAGCCTGAATTACTCTTATAAAAATCAATATAAAGAATGATTGAACAAATGGTACTATAGATGCTGACAAAATCACAAGTATCAAACCAATCAAAAACAAGACTTTCCTACCTATTAAATCTCCTATCTTCCCTGAAACTGGTTGTGCAATGGCACTAGCCAAATAAAACGCTGAGACAATCCACGATACAGTTGTAAAACTAATATGAAAATCATTTTGTATACTATGTAAAGCAAGTGAAATCATAGACGAATTAAGAGGATTAAGCATAGTTCCTGAACCTATTGCTATCAAAAAAAGTGTTCTTCTAGCATTTATCTTACTCATATATCATGCCTCCAGTAAGCAACTCCTTTACCTTATAAAAAAGCAGCTCCTATAATTCCTGCGTCTGAGCCTAAAGTTGCACATGTAATTGTAGCTATATCTTCTTTTTTGTACAATACAAATTTTCTTACTAAGTCCTCTATTCCATCGAGTATTATATCACTAGCTTTAGAAATACCTCCACCGATAGATATAATTTCTGGGTCTAAAGAATTTATTGTATTTGCAAAAGTTTTAGCTAAATACTCCTTAAATCGATTTATTACTTCAATTGCAACTTCATCATCTTCCCTATATGAATCAAACACCATCTTTGCATTTATATTTTCTAAATTTCCTTCTGCTAAATTTAAAATCATACTTTCTCGTCCTTCTTGTATCAACTTCTGAGAATACTTTATAATTGCAGTTGCGGAACAAAAAGTTTCTACACAACCATTATTTCCACAATTACAATCAAAATAGTTTTCTCCTATAATTTGATGACCTATTTCTGAGCCTAATCCATGTGCTCCAGAAAAAACTTTTTGATTAATTACTATTCCTCCACCTACACCAGTTCCTAAAGTATATAAAACACCAACATTAGCACCCTTCATACTTCCAAATTTAGCTTCTCCAAGTGCTGCTACTGTTGCATCATTTTCTCCATGAATTTCAACCTCTGGAAAGATTCTTTTTAGTTCATTATTAAAATCTTTTCCATCCCATTTTAAATTTACACATGTTACTAAACCATCTTTATTTATAAAGCCAGGTACTCCAAATCCAATAGATTTTATATTGCTAATAGTAAGCTCATTCTCTTCTAGCAACTTATCAATCATTACTTTTATGTCATTAAGTATTCCTTCAAAACCTTTTTCAATAACAGTTTTACATTCTGACCTAAAAAGTATCTTTCCATTATTATCAACTACACCTGCTTGTATACCTGTTCCACCTATATCTACACCTATATAATACATCCTTTTCACCTTTCTCTTTTGAATCATTTAATTTTGCTCTATATTTTATTATATATATAGTATATTAAAATGTGACACTATGCAAATTTTTCATAACAACTTATACACAAAGTAAAAACATCTTCCCACAGTATATTTTTACTATGAGAAGATGCCTATTTTATTAATTATTTTAATTTGTTAAGCGTTCAAAACAAACTATATCTAAAACAAGTATCTTAAGTCTTTATATCTACTTATTTTTTATCTACAACATTATTTATAACTAAATATCAAACAAATCTTAAGTATGCCTTTTAGTAGATAGAATTTGACTTTCTACACAACATATACATATTAAAATCAATTTACAACTAACTTTTCATAACTGAATTATAATCAGATAAATCTTTTGTAAAAATATTAATTTATACTATACAAAAGATTTAAAAATTAGATACCTTGTCTATAGAATATTACTATTTTACTATTAAAGGTTTAAGTCTAGGTAATTACAATAATTATCCCAGCTCGTGAGTTTTTCCAGTACTTAATATAGCACTAAAAGTATCTAATTTTATCTTACATATTATAATTGAATTTTCTTCATCATTTGGCAGTGCCACATTCGTTCCCACTGGAATCACCCCTTTCTGTTGTTTGATTATATTATAGCATATTATATATTTTGGGACAAGTATTTTTCAGAAAATTATTTATATTCAGTTTTTATTTTTTCTATAAAAATAGCCAATATAAAAATCATACTATTTCCATTGGAAATCTCTTAAATAGATAAGATTTCAGAAATACGATTATATATTGGCCATTTTAATTACTTTTTCTTAAACATATCTTCTATTTTCTGTCCGAATGTTTTTTTCTTTTCGTGGACGTTCGACCCACACTCCTTCGCAAATTCCTTTAACAGGTCTTTTTGCTTGTCATTTAATTTTTTAGGAATTTCAACTACAACTTTAACATACTGGTCTCCTCTTGAATTACCTCTAATTCTAGGGATTCCTTTTTCTTTAAGTCTAAATACAGTTCCAGTTTGTGTTCCTTCTGGCACGCTATATTTAACTTTTCCATCCAAAGTAGGTACTTCTATCTCATCACCTAAAGTTGCTTGAACAAATGTAATTGGCATCTCAAAGTAAATATCATTTCCATCCCTAGTAAATAGTGGATGTGACTTAACATTAACTACGATATATAAGTCTCCTCTTGGAGCACCTTTTTCTCCTACTTCACCTTGACCAGAAAGTTTTATCATTTGACCATCATCTATACCTGCAGGTATGTCTACTTCTATAGTCTTAACTTTTCTTGTATTTCCAGTTCCATGACATTTACTACATGGAGATTCAATAACTTCTCCAGTTCCATTACAAGCACTACAAGGTCTTGAGCTTGCTATATTACCAAATGGAGTTCTTTGAACAGTTCTAACTTGACCAGTTCCATTACAAGTTGAACAAGTTTTCTTTGATGTACCTGGTTTTGCTCCAGTTCCACTACATTCTTCACACTCTTCACTTCTGTTTACTTTTATAGACATCTTTTTACCAAATGCAGCTTCTTCAAAAGATATAGTGACACTTTGTCTTATATCCGCACCACGTTGAGGACCTCTTCTTCTCTGTCTTCCACCTCCGAAGCCTCCTCCAAACATGTCTCCAAATATGTCTCCAAACATATCTTCAAAACCACCAAAGCCTTGACCGCCAAATCCTCCTTGACCGCCAAAACCGCCTTGACCATTTAGCCCATCATGCCCAAACTGGTCGTAAGTTTTTCTCTTTGTATCATCTGATAGTACTTCATAAGCTTCATTTATCTCTTTAAACTTTTCTTCTGCTTCTTTATCGCCAGGATTTCTATCTGGATGGTACTTCATTGCTAATTTTCTATAAGCTTTTTTTATCTCTTGAGCTTCTGCACCTTTACTGATGCCTAAGACTTCATAATAATCCCTTTTTGTACTCAAAAATTGACACCACCTTCATTTTACAAAACGATAGCTTGTAGAATAATAAACTACAAGCTATCATTAATTCTTATATTCTACTTTAAGTTATATAATCTATGATATATTATATTCTTTATGATGTATATTGTCCATATATCTTTAACATCTATATGATTTTCATAAATCATATATTATCCAGCTATCATTTAGTGTTACATATTATATATCTTATTTGTCTTCATCTACCTCTTTAAAGTCAGCATCTACTACATTGTCATCTTTAGGTCCATTGTCTTGAGCTTGTTGTTCTGCTCCTTGTGCTGCTTGTTGCTCTTGAGCTGCTTGTTGGTACATTTCTTGAGATACTTTTTGGAACTTAGTCATTACTTCATCTGTAGCTTTCTTAAGTTCTTCTGCTGTAGCATCTTGTTTGTCTTTTACAGATTTTAAGTTTTCTATAGCTTTTTCTATATCTTCTTTATCACTTGAGCTTATTTTATCTCCAAGTTCATTTAAAGTCTTTTCAGTTTGATATATAGTAGATTCAGCTTGGTTAAATGCTTCTATTTTTTCTTTCTTTTGTTTGTCAGCTTCTGCATTCATTTCTGCTTCTTTTATCTTTTGCTCTATCTCTGATTCTGATAGATTAGTGTTTGATGTTATAGTTATTTTTTGTTCTTTTCCTGTACCTAAGTCTTTAGCTGAAACATTAACTATACCATTTGCATCTATATCAAATGTAACTTCTATTTGAGGTATTCCTCTTTGTGCTGGTGGTATATCTGTTAATTGGAATCTTCCTAAAGTTGTATTGTCATAAGCCATACTTCTTTCACCTTGAAGAACATGTATATCAACAGCTGTTTGATTATCAGCAGCAGTTGAGAATACTTGAGATTTCTTAGTTGGTATTGTAGTGTTTCTTTCTATTATTTTAGTCATTACATTACCCATAGTTTCTATACCAAGAGATAATGGAGTAACGTCTAGTAATAATAAATCTTTAACATCTCCTGCTAAAACTCCTGCTTGTATAGAAGCTCCTGCTGCAACACACTCATCTGGGTTTATACCTTTATGAGGGTCTTTTCCTATAAATTTCTTAACCGCTTCTTGTACTGCTGGTATTCTTGTAGAACCACCTACTAATAATACATCATCTATATCACCTGTAGAAAGTCCAGCATCTTGTAAAGCTCTCTTAGTTGGTTCCATAGTTTTTTCAACTAAACCTCTAGTTAATTCTTCAAATTTAGCTCTTGATAAGTCTATATTTAAGTGTTTTGGTCCTTCTGCTGTAGCAGTTATGAAAGGTAAGTTTATGTTTGAATTCATTGTTGATGATAATTCTTTCTTAGCCTTTTCTGCTGCTTCTTTTAATCTTTGAAGAGCCATATTATCATTTCTTAAGTCTACACCTTCAGCTTTTTTGAATTCATCCGCTAAATAGTCTATTACTATTTGGTCAAAATCATCTCCACCTAATCTATTGTTACCAGCTGTAGCTAAAACTTCGAAAGTTCCATCTCCTATTTCAAGTATAGATACGTCAAAAGTTCCTCCACCTAAGTCAAATACTAATATTTTCTTTTCTTGGTCTAATTTATCCATACCATAAGCAAGAGCAGCTGCTGTTGGTTCGTTTATTATTCTCTTAACATCAAGTCCTGCTATTCTACCAGCATCTTTAGTAGCTTGTCTTTGAGCATCTGTAAAGTAAGCTGGTACTGTTATAACTGCCTCTGTTACTGTTTGTCCTAAGTAACTTTCTGCATCTGATTTTAATTTTTGTAATATTATTGCTGATATTTCTTGTGGAGTATATGATTTTCCATCTATATTTACTTTGTAATCAGTTCCCATATGAGTTTTTATAGAAGTTATTGTTTTATCTGCATTTGTAACTGCTTGTCTTTTTGCAGGCTCTCCAACTATTCTTTCACCATCTTTTGTAAATGCTACTACTGATGGAGTAGTTCTCATACCTTCACTATTTGCTATTATTTGTGCTTCTCCACCTTCTAATACTGCAACACATGAATTTGTTGTTCCTAAATCTATTCCTATTATTTTTCCCATGACTAAAATCCTCCTCGAGTAATTATATAATTAAGTTTTACTTATTTGAATATTTTATATTAGGTTAAATAATCAACCTTTAATTTATACTTAGCAAGAAACTTTAACCATTGAAGGTCTTATAACTTTAGTTCCTAGCTTATATCCTTTTTGAAGTACCATTACTATTTGATTTGCTTCAACTCCATCTACACTTTCTTGCATAACTGCTAGGTGTAAATTAGGGTCAAATTCCTTAGATTCTGCTTCTATTTCTTCTACTCCAAATTTTACTAGAGTGTCCATTAACTGTTTATGTACAAGGCTTATACCCTTATACATAGTATCTTCCTTATCTTCACATGCATCTAAGGCTCTTTCCATACTATCTATAACTGGTATCAACTCAGTTATTATCTTTTCATTTGCAAACACACCTATCGTCTCTTTTTCTTGTTGAGTTCTTCTTCTGTAGTTTGCATATTCGGCTTGAAGTCTTTGATATTTATCATTTGATTCATCTAATTCGTCTTGCAATTTTTTTTCTGCTAATTTAGAATTTATATCTGTTACATTTTCATCATCAACTTCTTTTTCATCACTTGTTTCACTTGATTCCTTACATTCTTCATTAACAATTTCCTCTTCTAACTCTACTTGAGTTTCAGATTCTTGGTTAATAGAAGTATCATTTTCTTCTTTTACTTCCTGTTGCTCATTTTTTTTATCCAAGACTTTACACCTCTCAATTTAAAATTTCTTTACTTTCTATTAATTAATAAACTCATATAATTTATTATAGAGTAAATTCTAGCATAATCCATTCTTGTAGGGCCTATAAAACTTATTCGCCCAACCAAGTCTCTATCTACATTATAAGTTGCTGTAACTATACTACAATCCTGTGCCAATTCACAATCATTATCACTACCAATTATTATATTTAGATTGTCTTTTTGTATTCCCTTTGATTTAATTATGTCAGCTATTGTCTCTTTTTTCTCCAACATATTTAAAAATGACTTTGCTTTTAATACATCATTAAATTCTGGATAGCTAAATATGTTAGTAGCTCCATTTAATGATAGAGAAAAATCTTCTTCTTTCATATTTGAATTCAAAGCATTTAAAAGCTCATCTATAAGCCCAGAATACTCACTTATTTCGTATTTAATAAAAGCAATTAGATTATCATCCAAATCTGTTATACTTTTACCTAAGAGCTTCCTTGTAAGATTATCAGAAATCAAGTTTAACTTAGATTGATCTAAATATACATTAGTTGTAAGGTTAGCTTTTTTTAAATCTCCTTTATCTGTTACAACTATAAGTAAAATATTATTGTCATTCATAGCAACCAATTGTATGTGCTTTATAACACTTTGATTTATTAAACTCTTAGTAACTGCTACAGTTGTATAGTTTGTTAGTTGAGATAATAGCTTTGAAGTTTCATGAATCAATTCTTTTATATGATTTATATTATGATTCATACATTGTTCAATAAGAATTTTATCATTATCATCCAATTCGCTTTTACTCATAAGAGAGTTTACATATAACTTATAGCCTTTTTCAGACGGAACTCTACCCGCAGAAGTATGAGGCTGAATCAAGTACCCTAATTCTTCAAGGTCAGCCATTTCATTTCTTATGGTAGCAGCACTAACACCTAAATCATGTCTTTTAGATATTGTTCTAGAACCTATAGCTTCAGCTGTTTCTATATAATCTTTAACTATAGCTTTGAGGATATTTAATTTTCTTTCATTTAATTCCATCTTATTATGCCTCCTAGCTGTTAGCACTCACCAAGTTCGAGTGCTAAAAAGATTATATATATTATATACCATTATAAATTTATTTTGTCAACACCTTAAAAATTATTCCATAAATTCTATAAAGATACTATTAGATATTTCTCTTCCTTTTTGAGTTAGTTGTATTCCCTCAAAGCTCTGATTTATAAGCTTTCTATCTAATAGCATTTCTATTTGCTTATTATATTTTTCTCTAAAATCTAGCCCAAAATTTTTTTTAAAATCTTCAAATTCTATACCTTTATTCATTCTAAGCCCCATAAATATCTTCTCTTCTATCATATCTTTTTCAGAAAGAATCTCATTTTCTTGTATTGGTTTCTCTCTTTTTGTTAAACTCAAATGATAGTCATCTAAAGATTCTAAATTATTATATCTATTCTTATTAATATAACCAGAAGCTCCTGCTCCTAGACCTATGTAATGTTCACATTCCCAATATAAGATATTATGTTCACAATTATAACCATCTTTTGAGTAATTTGATATTTCGTATTGATTATACCCTTTTGATTTTAGATAGTTTATTGTATACTCATACATTTCTATATCCATATTTTCATCTATGAGCTCAAACTTATTATTCTCATACATATTATATAACTCTGTTCCTTCTTCTAATATAAGAGAATAGGCTGATATATGTGTTGGATTTAGGTCTGAAACTTTTTGAAGGGTTTCCTTCCAATCACATAGCGTTTGATTTGGAAGACTGTACATTAAATCTATATTAATATTTTTAAAGCCTACACTTAATGCATCTTTATAGTTTTTCTCAAATTCTTCATAAGTATGTATTCTTCCTATAAAGTTCAAATGTTGTTCTTGAACAGCTTGTAAACCAATACTAAGTCTATTTATACCAATATCTTTCATAGTTTTTAATTTTTCTAGTGTCAGTGTACCAGGATTACACTCTATAGTTATTTCTGCATTCTTATCTATATTAAACATTGCTCTTACACTTGTAAATATTTCTCTTATTTCATCAGATGTCAATATACTAGGTGTACCTCCTCCTACAAATATACTCGTTATTGTATCGTCACTATTTAGATGGTAATCTTCTTTCTTCTTGTATTTGTTATCCTTATATAATTTATTACTGTACAATTCCATTTCAATTTTTAAATCTTCTATATATCTTTTTTTTGCATCTATGTCCATTTTGTAAGAGTTAAAATCACAATACTTACATTTTTTTACACAAAATGGAATATGTATATAAAGTCCCAACATTTTTTATTCCTCGTTTCTTTAATTATCTTAAAACATCAATTACTAAATTATAAATCAAACAAGATAGCACATCAAGTAACATATAAAATACTTATATTATGTAATATTATAAAAAATTTGGATAAAAGTTAATTTTTACTCTTATCCAAATTCATCTAACTTAAATTAAGTACTTATCTTTTCTTCATATAATAATAAACTGGCAAACCTAATAGTGTTATAAATATTCCACCTAAAGATATTACTGTTGAAGTCAACAATTGATTTATTATTACAAACATACCTCCCAGTATAGCTATGATTGGTATTATTGGATATAAAGGAACTCTATATGGTCTGTGTAAATCAGGTTTTTCTCTTCTAAGCCTCATAACTCCTATAAAAGTCAGTACATAAAATACCCATATTGAAAATATAGTTAAATCTGTAAGAAGATTAAATTGGCCAGATAAAGCATATACACAGGCTAATACAGTTATAAGTAATATTGAATTTACAGGAGAACCTCCAGAATTTACTTTTAAAAGAGCTTTAGATGCTGGTAAAGTTCCCATTTCAGCTAATGTATATGGTATTCTTGAACCTGTCAATAAGTACCCATTCAATGTACCAAATACTGATATTAATATACCAACAGTTATTACTTTTCCACCTAAGTTTCCAAATAATCTTGTTGCTACTAATGTAGCTGGGGAAGTAACTGTTGCTAATTCACTTGCTGGCACTACCCAAAGGTAAGCTATATTTATTATAATATAAACTGCCATAACTAACGATAAGCCACCAACTATTGCTCTTGGCAAATCTTTCTCTGGAGACTTCATTTCTCCTGATATAGCCCCAACATTTATCCATCCATCATATGCAAATAACGTTGCTATTAGGACTTGTCCAAGTGCGTTTGATACACTAACACCATCACCTACAAATGGACTTAACACTTCACTACTTTGACCTTTAATAAACCCAAAAATTATTATTAAAATTAAAGGTATCATTTTTCCAACAGTTGCTACTGTCTGAACTTTCCCTCCTAAGGATGAGCCTATTATATTTAGTACTGCTAAAAATAGTATAACTCCAATTGCTATAGGAAGTACATTAGCCATATTATTTGGACTCATGCCCAAAAGTTCAGATGCTTGTTGAGCAAAGATTACTCCTAGCGCCGCTGATGTTCCTGGGAAAAATAATACAGTTTGCATCCATCCAGTTAAAAAACCTAACTTTTCTCCATATATCTCTTCAATATAAATCATCATACCACCAGTTTTTGGTATAGCAGCTGAGATTTCTGT
The DNA here is from genome assembly GCF_020657835.1 of Clostridioides sp. ZZV14-6387. Classification (NCBI taxonomy): domain Bacteria; kingdom Bacillati; phylum Bacillota; class Clostridia; order Peptostreptococcales; family Peptostreptococcaceae; genus Clostridioides; species Clostridioides sp. ZZV14-6387. The sequence goes on along the minus strand of NZ_JAGWCW010000016.1, from coordinate 14,997 downwards.
AGCTGTAAGACCTGCAGTTATTGTTATAAAGCCACCTAAAAGCCATGCTATAATACCTAGACCTGGAGCTCCATTAGTTGTAGTGTATATTGCTTGTGGCTTAAAAAAAACTCCCGAACCTATAACCATACCTACAACAGTAGAAAGAGCTGCTGAAAGACCAATAGTCTTTTGTAGTTGAGTACGCATACTGTCCCTCCTCACTGTTTTATAGTGCATAAAATATTAATTTTATAAATTATGGTTTTAGTATTCCCAAAGTTTTTTTTTATATTAATCTGCTAATTTTAGATTAAGTTTCTATACATTTAAAAAAGATACAATCTCAATGTTTAAAACAATCTCTAAAAATCATTTATTTTTCTAAAAAAGTACCATATTTTCAGCTTTTTAAATTAATTAAACTAAAATTTTTATACTCTATTCTAAAATGTATATATATTTAATACTTCTTCTTTCAGTATTTCTTTTTCATTTAGTTCTGGATTATTTATAACTATTTCAAGCATCTTATTTAATATATGTCCCATATCTTTACCTGGTTTTACACCTATAGATATCAAATCTCTTCCATTAATAGCTAAATCCTTAATATTGAAGCATTCATTTTGATTTATTATATGTCTAAATTCTTTTTCACACTCAATAAGGTTTAATATCTTTCTTTTTGCATATTTTGGATTTTTAGCAAGTGTATCTGCCCAATTAACCTTTATTAAATCTTCAAATAGTTCAACATCTTCAAGTTTATTTAATAACTTTTTAATTATTTTCCGTTTTGGCTCTATTCTATAATCATGATATTGTATTAATAACAAAACTTTATTAATAGTATAATTATCGTACTTGAGTCTCTTTAAAATCCTCTTTGCAATCTTCACAGATTCTCTACTATGATTATAAAAATGGTCAATTCCATTTTTATCAGTCGTTTTAGTTACTTTTTTTCCTAAATCGTGAAACAACATTGTAAGTTTTAAATATAATTCATCCTCAATTACTTCTGTGGCCATTAAAGTATGTTTTTGTACATCATAAATATGATATGGATTATGTTGTGTAACCTCTTCTAGTTCACATATTTCAGGGATTATAAATTTCAACAAACCTGTTGAATTTAATAATTCTAATTTAGATGAATCAGATACTAGTATTTTGTTTAATTCTGTTTGGATTCTTTCTATAGAAACATTTTTAATCAAGTCTGATTTTTTGTAGATACTTTGCTTAGTCCCCTCAGCTATTTTAAAACTTAGTTGTGCTGAAAACCTAACTGCTCTAAGCATTCTAAGTGCATCTTCTTCAAATCTATCTACTGGATTTCCAACACAACGTATATACTTATTTCGTATATCTTCATACCCATTAAATGGGTCAACCAATCCATTCTTTGCATTGTATGCAATTGCATTGATAGTAAAATCCCTTCTCGATAGGTCCTTAATTATGTTATTTGTAAATTCTATTGAATCTGGATGTCTACCATCACTATAATTTCCATCTATTCTGTAAGTTGTCACTTCAAATGGTTCATGCTCAATCATAACTGTTACAGTGCCATGTTGTATACCAGTTGGAATTGTTTTTTCAAATAACTCTACTACTTCTTCTGGTCTAGCACTAGTTGTTATGTCCCAGTCATTTGGAATCCTTTCTAACAAACAATCTCTGACACATCCTCCAACTACATATGCTTCATGACCATGTTTTTCTAATTCTTTAATTATACAATCTACTTTTTTAGGAATTTCTATATTAATCATAAGTATCACCTTTTTATTTTTCTTTAATATACTCTTGTTTATATTTTCTATGAGTTTACTTAAAATATACCACAAAAAAGCTAGATTAATTTAGAAATAATTCTAAAATCACTCTAGCTTTTAAATATCCTTATCTAAATTTATAAAAATTTACTCATCTAATTTAAGTACAGACATAAATGCTTTTTGAGGAACTTCAACAGAACCAATTTGTCTCATACGCTTCTTACCTTCTTTTTGTTTTTCAAGAAGTTTCTTCTTACGAGATATATCCCCACCATAACATTTAGCAAGTACATCTTTTCTTAACGCACTTATTGTCTCTCTTGCTATAACCTTATTACCAACAGCAGCTTGTATAGGTATAGCAAATTGATGTCTTGGAATTTCACCTTTTAGTTTCTCACACATTGCCTTTCCTCTAGGGAATGCTCGAGTTTCATGAACAATAAAACTAAGTGCGTCAACTTGCTCTTTATTAATTAATACGTCAAGTTTTACAAGTGTAGATGCCACATAACCTTTAACTTCATAATCAAGAGAACCATAACCTCTAGTTCTTGATTTCAAAGCATCAAAGAAATCGTAAACAACCTCATTAAGAGGAAGGTCATAGTGAAGCATTACTCTTCTCTCATCTATATATTCCATATTTAACATGTTTCCACGTCTCTCTTGACAAAGTTCCATAACTACACCTACATAGTCTTTAGGAACTATTATATCTCCTTTTACTATAGGTTCTTCTATCATCTTTATCTCAGATGGCTCTGGCAGGTTTGCAGGATTTTGTATCATTACAACTTCTCCATCAATTTTTGTAACTCTGTATATAACTGATGGTGCTGTCGTAATTATATCAAGATTAAATTCTCTCTCAAGTCTTTCTTGCATTATCTCCATATGTAAAAGACCTAAGAAACCACATCTAAAACCAAATCCTAATGCTGCTGAAGTCTCAGCTTCATACTCAAGTGCAGCATCATTTACTTGAAGCTTTTCAAGAGCATCTCTTACATTTTCATATTTTTCTCCTTCTCCTGGATATATACCACAGTATACCATTGGAGTAGCTTTTTTATATCCTGGTAAAGGTTCATCTGTAGGATTGTTTGAATCTGTTATTGTATCTCCCACACGACAACTTCTTATATCTTTTATACTGGCTGCAATATAACCAACATCACCTGCTGATAATTCACTAAGCTCAGTTTGACCTGGAGCCATAACACCAACTTCAGTTACTTCAAACTTTTTATTAGTGTTCATCATTTTTATTGTCATGCCTTTTTTTGCAGTTCCTTCAAATACCCTAACATAAGCTACAACACCTTTATAAGCATCATAGTAAGAATCGAATATCAATGCCTTTAATGGTGCTTCATTATCTCCTTTAGGTGGCGGAACATTTTTTACAATATCTTCTAAGACATCTTCTATGTTTAAACCAGTCTTAGCAGAAATAAGAGGTGCTTCACTTGAGTCAAGTCCTATTAAATCTTCTATTTCATGTTTTACTTCCTCTGGTCTTGCACTTGGTAAATCTATTTTATTTATTATTGGTAATATTTCTAAATCTTGGTCTATAGCAAGATAAACATTAGCTAAGGTTTGTGCCTCAACACCTTGAGCTGCATCAACTACCAGTAATGCCCCTTCGCATGCAGCCAAACTTCTTGATACCTCATAGTTAAAGTCTACATGTCCAGGAGTATCTATAAGATTTAAATAATATTCATTTCCATCCTTCGCTTTATACATTAATCTTATGTTTTGAAGCTTTATAGTAATTCCTCTTTCTCTTTCAAGGTCCATATTGTCAAGCAATTGACTTTTCATGTCCCTTTCACTAACAAGCCCCGTTTGTTGTATTAATCTATCAGCTAAGGTAGACTTTCCATGGTCTATATGTGCAATTATACTAAAATTTCTAGTTCTACTTTGTTTATTGTCCACCTTAAAATTCCCTCCTCTTAATTATTCTTATAGTTATTATTTTACATTATATAAAAACTCTTTATATATAATGTAAAATTTTTGAATATAAACTAATTGGCATTAAACAAAATTATCCACATTATATGTGGATTATCAAGTCTAACACTAAATATTATATAATATCATAAACTTAAAGTAAATCCTATAAGACACAGTTAATGTATTTTTATTTTCTACACTAGGAACATATAACTAAAATAAGGCTTATTTTAATCAATAAACCTTATTCACTTATTACTACTTATTAAATTTTTTGAGGATTCCATCTATATCAAAGCTCGTTATATCAAAATTCAAATTTGTTATATCAAAATTAATACTTGGAAAATCATATTGTTTCATTCCTAACATGCTTTTTGCATTACTATCTACTATAAAGACACAAACTGATGTCCCTATAATCATAGTAATCAAAAACACAATTCTCATAATATACTTATATTTTCTTAATTTACTTTTACTTTCTATATTTTTTTCTAATCGGCTCATTTAACATGCTCCTAATTATACCTGACAATCTAATTTTTTTGTTTAAAATATTCATCTAAAATCTCAGCTAGATACTTTGTAGTAGCTTTCGATTCTTCTATACTTGTTGCATTATTTCCTATTTCTACTAGCATATGATTCTTAACTGCAAATTGATTAAATCTAGCATAGTCTTTTTCTACTATTGGAGACACCAAACCAGGGTATTTCTTTTCAGCAAAAGCAGTTATATCATCTGCTAAAGCTCTAAGTTGTGCTCTATTTGTATTTTTACCTCCTACAACAAAGAAAAACTTTGCTACTCTCTCTCCATTTATCATAGTTGTATATTTTAAATGGTCTTTTTCTTTAGTGGCTGGATTAGTTAAATCCCTAGCATCTCTATGTAAATCTATTGCTATGTCCACTGAATTATATTTAGGGAGTATACTTTTTATTGTTTTTAAGCTACTTGCATAAGAATTATTATAAGATGGATAGTCATGGTACTTAGTTGTATGCACTACACCCCATCCCTTACTATCTAAAGCACTAGTCAATGCACTTCCTACTTCCATTACTGAATTTTTCTTATCTCTTGAATGATAATTTCCATCAGGTGAATTTGAATAAGTTTCACATCCATGAGTATGATATATTAAAATCCTTGGATTTTCTTTAGTTACTCTTAAATCATCCTTGTATTCTGAACTAGATGTAGTGTTAGTTTCAGTTGTATCAGAATTTTTTGATTCAATATCTGGTACATTCTCTTTACCAACATAAAGTTTTATATATTCTTTTTCACTTTCTTTTTTATTATCAACTTTACTTACATCTTCAGATTTTTCATTTTCGTTTTTGCTTTCTTTATTTACTTCTTTATTTTTATTATTCTTTTTATCTTCTGTATTATTTCCTTCGACTTTAGCTTCTGGATAAGATGAATTTACTAGAAACTTTAAAAAATCATCTTGATTCAAAGCCAATGATTTTCCTGGTAAAATGCATGCTAATATAAAAGTCAAGGTTACTACTTTAATGCATTTTTTAAACATAATTGTTCCTCCTTATTTTATACCAATCTACCTGGATGTAAAGACCTATTTAGGCCTTCGCTTATTATTATAGATAGATTTTCGATTGTATCATCTATATCCTTTGGTGTTACTATTAAATTTTTGTCATATGGGTCTAATGAATCTTTTATTAGATGATATTTTTCTTCTTCTTTAAGTTTTTTTAACATTTCATAAAAGCTTTCTGTTTCTTCTGATTGAGCTATTAAATTGTCTATTGCCATATCTAAAACATCTATAGTAAGAGTTGCTGCATCAACCACAGTTGGTACACCTATTGCAATAACTTCTACTCCTAAAGTTTCCTTAGTTAGAGATTTTCTAGTATTTCCAACACCTCCACCAGGTGATATTCCTGCTGTTGATATTTGTATAGTAGAATTTACTCTTTCCATTTTTCTTGAAGCCAATGCATCTATTGCTACTACTCTATCTGGCTTAACCTTCTCAACCAATGACTTTACTACTTCACTAGTCTCTATTCCAGTAACACCCATAACTCCTGGGCTTAAAGCTGATACCTCAGTGAAATCATCATCATAGTCTTTATTATAATTTTTAAAAAGATGTCTAGTGACAAGTGTTTTTGATACACTCTTTGGTCCTAACGCATCAGAAGTAATATTTCTATTTCCAAGACCAATTACCAAGGTTTTTTTATTTTTGTCTTGTCCAAATATATCTACTAACTCTTCTTTTAAATAATTTATCATTTCTTCTCTTGACTCATCATCATCAAACTTCATAAGATTACTTTCCAGAGTTATATACTTTCCTATATCTTTATTCATTATCTCTGCGCCTTGCCTGTCTATTACTTCAACTTTTGTTACAATACAATTTTCTAATTCTTTCGTTTCTATTTTTACACCAGGAATACTACTTCCTTCTTGAGACTTTTCACACATTTCACTAGCTTCTAAAGCTAAATCTGTTCTTACGCTAATCATATAAACCTCCAGTATAAATTAAATGCTAATTATAATTGTTAACAAAATTTAGTATTTTATAACAAAAAACTATAAATTTATTTAAAACAAGTAAAATTAAGGCTTTCAATGTAAGAAAATTGAGATTGGTCAGTAATTTGTCAGTAAACATTCTTATCTATCATTTATTTACAAATGTAAAAAGGTAGCAACTATTTATATAGGCGCTACCTTTTCATCTATTTATCATTTTCCTATTAAGTTTTCATTCGTTATATAGATTACCCTATAACCACCTTACTCCTTTATTCTTGTTGAAAAAATGGTTCAGCAATTTCCAACCATTCATTTGGAAGATAAAGAGATAAATATCCATGATTATAATCCTTAGCTTCATAAATTTGGCAAGTACTAACAAAAGACTTAAACATCTTTGCAGAGTTTTTAACACATTTCATTTCTTTTTCTCCATACCAGTACATTACTTCTGCTTTGGTGGTTTTTATACTCTCTTTAAGCGTATATTTCATCATATAAGTACGATATATATTGTAAAATGTTTCTTTTCTGACATGTGGCATATCTTGCATATAATATTTTTTAATTTTCTCTGGATACTGCATATTTTTAGGTAACAATTTTGGCATCATAGCAATTTGAAAACGACAAGCTTTCTCACTGAATAAAAGTCCTCCAAAAAATCGAATACCAGCAATACAAAATCGTGCCATAGTAGGTCTTGGGTAGCAGATACTTCCATCAATAATTGCTTTTTTAGCAATATCAGGTTTTCTAGATAAAAGCTCCATTACAATTTGACCACCCAGTGATACCCCACACAGAGCAAAAAGGTGTCCATCACACTTTTCATCTATATATACCATCAACTTGTCTGCTGTATCCTCAGTGGAAATGTATGTTGTTTCATATTCTTCTCCATGACCATCCAATGTAGGAAGTATCACATAATAATTTTTGGACAAAATTTCTGCTTGTTGTAAATAGTTCCACCAAGCATTCCCTCCTCCATGAATCAACATAATATGTGGTTTGTTTTCATTTCCAAATTCATGAAATTTCATACGTAACCTCCTTCTATAAAGATGAGATGTATACTATTTTGTCTTATCATTATCAACTGGTGGAGAAGATATAATTGAAAGTTTTCTAAGTTTTAGATTTGACTTAGGCTTCTGCTCTACATATGGCTTCAATAAATCAGCCATACTTTTAAGAAGATTTTCATATTCGTCATCACTCATATATAGTAATGCTGAAGTAAAAAATACATTATCTTTTTTATGTTCTTGCTCTTTTCTACTAAAATACTCATTCATTTCCTGCATCAATCCTACATGAAATGCTGTTGAAAGTGCAACAAATGTTTCTCCTTCCATATCTGCTGTATATTCTTTTAGTGCATAAACTTTTTCAATAGTGCCACGCACACGATTTTCTTTTACCACTTCAATCATGTTGTTCTCTTCTAAAATTTTTACATGATGATAAACTGTTGCACGAGGTATATCATTTAGATACTTTACAATGTCAGATGTTCGAACACTACCATGAAGTCTAATATACTGTAAAATACGAAGTCTAACAGGATTTAAAATCAATTTTGCTATGTCCATCTTATCATCCCTTTCTTTAGTCTATAAAAATATTATAGTCTAATTTTTTAGATTATTCAAGTATATGATATAAATAGTAATTATAACTTAAATTGTATTTTTATCAATCCATTTTATAGATATAAAAATATCAAATAATCTATTTATATAGGAGTATAGAAAAGAGTTGTCACACTAAAAAAAGTAATTTTTAGTGCAACAACCCTTTGTGGATTTAAATAATTTATTTTACTATTCTTTTTGAGTTTTAAGAGCTTCACTTAGAGATATTTTATCAATTTTTCTAGCACACATAAATTTGGATACTTCAAATGTAAGAATTATTATAACAAAACCAATTATCACATAGGATAAATTGAGTCTTGCTTCTAAAGCTATATCTAATGATTCAAATATCTTAAATATTACTTTTATTATAGAGTAACCTATAGGAACTCCTATAATATATCCAAGGACTACATATATTCTTGAGCCATTAAGCATCATTGAGTTTATTTCTTTCTTTTTATATCCAAACACCTTCATAAGGGCTATATGATTTTTATTTTCATCTATACTTATAGATGCAACTACATATATGATAATTACACCTATAATAAATGCTACAAATGCTATTCCATATATAAAAGCTGACATTAATTGCATATAGTCTTCTAACATATTAGTTATATTGTTTGGTGTATTTGTCATATATACCATATCTTTGTTAATTTCAATTGGCGTTTTTGACATAATCGCATTATATGAACCTTTTTCCAACCCCATCATCTGATTAAAGCTATTTAATGAAGTAAATACATAATCTCCCGAATTGGTCTGAGCGATATCAGTGATTTTTATAGAATACTCCTTATCATCAACTATATTAATAAAAGATAACTTATCACCAATACTAAGGTTATATTTTTTTGCCATTATAGATGTAATAATAAACTTGTTATCATCTATACTTATTTCATTTCCCTTTTTATCCTTTAAACTAATCATCTGTGAATTTTTATTTCCACCTATTAACTCAAAGTCATTATTCATTTCACTATCAAGTACGAACTTAACTCCTGATACTCCTTCTCCACCTATAGGTGGTTTATCTGTACTTAATTGCTTTAATATATACTCATACTTATAACTAATTACATCATTTCTTTCTTGATTTATCATATAATCCATAGAACATTTAGCAATAAACCCATACATTAAAAATACTGTAGCTATAGAAACTCCAATTACCAAAAATGCTAAACGAGATATTGACCGTAATTGTTCTCTTATAGCAAATTTATTTTTAAATTTTAAATTATTTAAAGTCAACTTTCTTTCAATTATATTTACCTTTTGTCTCTTATTTTCATTTTTCATTAGCAACACTGGTGACAATTTTAATACTTTATTAATTGATAAATAACTTCCAATAATTGAAAACACCATACATAAAACTATACCCAGTATAAAATAAATAGGACTATATGATATTTTTTCTATTGGTATTGGGAAAAACGTAAGGAATAAATCAAATAGATACTTCTGTACTATAATACCAATTATCCCACCAATTACTCCTGAGATGCTTGAAAGTATTATAGGATAGTTCATGTAATGAATCATTATTTCTTTTTTTCTATAACCTAAGGCATATAAAGTACCTATGTTTGCCATCTCATTTTTCATCATTCTACCTAAAACAATACTTATTAATACAACTGTTATTAGTAATATGACTGTAGGTAAAATAACTGAATAAACACTTATTGCTGTTACTTCGATATCTAACATTGATATTTTCATATTATTCTTAGCATAAGTCCAATCAATTATATTTACTTCATTAGTGTTCAGGTAGTTTTTAAGATTTTTTGACTGTGTATATATCTCTCTATTTTTATTATATTTTACTGAATATAAATAATCTCCACTTACCATATCTTCTTTATTTAAAATACCTATACCAAAATTCTTTGGATTATTAATCACATCTCCATCTTTTTCAAGTATATAAGCATAATTTGGTATACCAATATATCCTGATATTCTATAAGAAGAATTTCCAATATGATATTCATCCCCAATATTTAATTTATTAGATTTAGCAAATTGAGGGTCTAGTGCTATTTCTCCAACTCTTGGCATAGCACCTTCTAATACTGCTGTAATATTCACTTTTTTATTTGGTGTAAATAATCTTAATGTTTTATCACCATATTTATATTCTTTTACAAGCGTCTCTTGAAACTTTAAATCAAACTTATCTTCTATTTCTCTTATATTATCAATTTTGTTACTAGTATAAAATTCCAAATCTTCTTGAACATTATTTTTTACATACATGTCCTTATTATACTTTAAGTTTTGAGCTGTAATAGTTAAAGCAACAAACAGAAATACTGATAATATCAACATATATAACATACCTATGTATTGCCCTCTATTTTCTTTCATTACACGTAATATACTTTTATTTAGCTTCATTACCACTCCACTCCCTTTGCATCAATAGGGTCATTATTAATAATATAGTCTTTAACTTCTCCACTTCTAAATTTGTATATTCTGTTTGCCATTTCACCTATTGCTGCATTGTGTGTAATTATTAAAATTGTAGTATTAAACTTTCTATTTATTTCTTGTACAAGAGAAAGTACATCAATAGCAGACTCATAATCTAGGGCTCCTGTCAATTCGTCACAAAGTAATATTGCTGGATTTTTTATTATAGCTCTTGCTACTGCTACACGTTGTTGTTGTCCACCAGATAATTCTCTTGGAAATCTATTTTTCTTATCTATTAATCCTACTGATTCTAATACTTCATTAATATCAAGTGGTGATTTACTAATATTTTGTATTATTTCTATATTTTCTAGTACCGTTAAATGTGGAATAAGATTGTATGACTGAAATATAAAACCTGTCTTTTCTCGTCTGTATTCAACTAATTCATCATCTGATAATTTAACAATATCAATACCATCTACAATCACTTCACCGCTATCAGCACTGTCTAATCCTCCAAGAATATTCATCAAGGTAGATTTACCACTTCCTGAAGGTCCTAATATTACACCTATCTCCCCTTTATTTAACGAAATATTCGCATTTTTTAATGCTATGGTTTCTATATCCTCACTCTTATATGATTTACATAAGTTATTGATTTCAATAAACATTATTTTACTCCTTATAGTATAATTTTTTATAAAAATTTATATAATCTTCAACTTCATCAAATAAACTTTTCAAATCTTTTTCATAATTCTCATATGATAGTTTTTCTATCCATTTCATTGATAGTCCATCAAATGTAAGTTCAATCGCTTTTATTGCCATATCAATATCTATATCATCTCTAAATTTTGTCTTATCATAATCCCCCATAAAACTTAATACTAATTGATTTTTGTTCATAGATATATCATTTAACCATTTTTTTGCTATTTTTGAATCATCTAAGTATAAGGTTTTAAAGAATTTAAAAACATATGGATTTTTCTTAAGTATTTTAAACTTAGTATGCACTGCATGTCTGTACAGTTCAAAAAAATCAGTTTCATTAATTTCTTTTTGATTCAATATCTCGTCTTTGATGATATTTATTTGATAATTACAAAGGTATATGTATAGACTTTCTTTATTTTTAAAATATTGAAATATAGAGCCTTTTGATATACCTGCTTTTGATACTATATTATCTATCGTTGCACTTTTATATCCTTTGCTTGCAAATTCTTCTATTGCAGAATTTACTATTCGTCGTTTTTTTTCCTTGTTGAGATTTTCAAACGTCTTATTCAATTAGATACCTCCTTACCCAATAATATGACTATATTAGTCATATTATAATTATATTGTTTATGACTGAATTAGTCAATAATATGGATACACTTGATATTATTGAAAAATAGAAAATACTAGTGACAACGAAATTTCCACAGTTAATAATTCTTTTTATATTTTAATAATATAAATCTTTCTTATATATTATTTCTCTCCTTAAATAATGGACTATAAAATAAAAAATCATCTTAATCAATGGAAAATTTATCATAATAGACCATATAACTTTATATTTTTATAAATTTTTTTACTAAATCTATAAAAATGAGCAATTTCTTGTATTATCTTATAATAATTGGAAATACTATCAAAATGTATGTTAATAGTTTGTGTTATCTCAAAATATTTGTTGCAAAAATGAAGTATTAATTTATATACATTAAAATATTTAAAACACAACATAACCCAACCTAAAAACAAGATATTGCAAATTATTTATACACAATCTACAATCTAAAAAATCAAAATAAAAAACATTATTAAAATATATAAATAATAATCCTTGATTTTTAGATTTATTTCTGTTAAAATCTAATATGTTGACGATGAATATGATAAAAAAATACAGGGAGGTGAACACGGTGGCAAATATAAAATCAGCTAAGAAAAGAATAGGTGTTATCGAAAAGAAAACTGCTTTAAATAGAGTTAGAAAATCTCAAATAAAAACTGCAATAAGAAGATTCGAAGATGCTGTTGCAGCTGGAAACAGAGAAGATGCTGTTGCTAAGTTCCAATACGCTCAAAAAAGAATATACCAAGTAGCTTCTAAAGGAACTATACATAAGAATGCTGCAGCTAGAAAAGTAGCTAAATTAGCTCAAAAATTAAACGGTATGAACGCTTAATTACCAGTTTATATTTCTTATATATAATAACCCCTATGTAGGGGTTTTTTATTTTGTAAATTTATACAATAAAAAATAAAAAAATAAATAGTTAGAATAACTCTACTATTTATTTTCTATATATTATTAATTTATATAATTTGTCTTTTACAGTATCTACTGACCAACATTTCTATTGCTAAAGTATCCCTTATAAGACCTGTTTTTATTTTATAATCACTTTCTAATATATAATTTAAGATTTCTACAATTATATCATCAGAAAAATTCTTAGTTTGCTTTAATGCTTTTCCTACAACAAATTGATGCATTTTCAGTTTGTCAGATATGAGTTTTGTTGAATATCCATCAAGTTGTAACTGTCTTACTTGCATCACTATTTTAAATTGTCTTGCTATCATAGAAAATATCCCTAAAACAGACTCGCCTTCTTGTATCATATCATTCAATATTTTCATTGCATTAGAAGCATTTTGTTCTCCAATATAATCAATTAATTTAAATATATCATTCTCAACTTTTTTTTGAGATAATTTATCAATTACTTCGTTAGTTACATTATTACCCTTACCAACAAATGAACTTATTTTATTTATCTCGTTTTCCAAATCAGATAAAGTCTTTTCACTACTCTTGTCTCTGTATCCTTCTTGCTCGATGAAATACATTATTTGAGAATTTTCTATTATAACTTCATTTAGAGCAAAAGATTTTTTTATCCACTTAAATAAATCCATATCAGAAAGTTTATCACAATCAAAAACAATTCCATTACTTCCAATTTTCTTAACTAAAGATTTTCTTTTGTCAACATCTCCATACACAACAAAAACTATAGTGGTAGTATCTGGAGTATTGTCTAAATGCTCTATTAAGTATTTCTCATCACTATCAGTAAAATTCTTTTTCTTTCCTTTTAGTAATTCAAAATCTTTTATTATTACTATTTTTCTATCATCCATAAATGGAAGTGTTTCTATAGAGCTTATAAGCTGATTTAAGACTATTTCCTTTCCATCTATTATATCTAAATTAAAATCAAGCATTCCCTCGTTTAAACTCTCTTTAAATGCCTTTATTGCATTTTCGATTAAATAATACTCTCTTCCATAAAAAAGATACATTTTTTCAAAATTATTCTCTTTTACATTCCTTATAATATCCTTGTAATCCATTTTCTTGCTCCTTTATCTCTTTTCCTTCTATGTAAAATATGTAAAAAAACACTCCTATGTAATAAATCACTACAATATAAAATTTAGGATTTTCTATATTAATATATGCAAAATTTAAGTTGCTGAGCTTATCTAGTAAAAAAAATATGCTTTCTATCAACGAACTATTGAAAAAGGATATAATTTTAGCTATAACTACACTTACTTTAAATACTATTAAGCTTGCAATACTCAAATACATTATTACACCTACAAATGGTACTATAATCAAATTTCCTATAATTGAAAGTAATGGTATGCCCTTAAATGTATAATAAATTATAGGTAGAGTTAATATATTTGATGATATTGTCAATGATACCATACTTAATTTTACAATACTATTTATTCTATTATAAAATATTAATATAGAAAGTGTAGCTAAAAAAGACAATTGAAAGCTTACATTATATATAACATAGGGGTTATTCATAATTAAAACTATCCCTATTAGAGACAATGTTGATATACCATCCTTTTTTCTATCAATAAATATTGACAAATAGAACACTACAACAAATGTTATAGACCTAATTATGGATGGAGACGCACCTACCATTATACAATATAAAGTTATAAAAATCGACAATATTAATAATTTATACAATTTATTTATACCTCTTAATAAAAAAGATATAATTACACAAAGTATACCTGTATGAAGGCCAGATATAGATATTACATGACTAGTTCCTGTTCTAGTGAACATTTCTTTTTGTTCATCAGTCAGATTTTCAACTTCAGCTAATAATATAGAATTTATGAAATCAGAATTTTTCTTATATAAATATCTGTAAGTCTTACTTACATAAAGCTTTATTTTTCCAACTAAAGAATATATTTTATTTTTACCAATAACTTTATAGTTATTTATATATATTATACCTCTATATCCAGTGCTTTTTATATATCTTCCATAATCAAAATCATCATACTTCATCTTGTCTAAACTCTTAAATTTTCCTGTAATACTAACTTTTTGTCCAATTTTCAAATTTTTATTTCTTGAATAATCATTTATTAAAAAAACACCTACCTTATATTGATTGTATTTTTTCTTTTCACTTTTACCTTTAACAGCTCCCTGTATAGTTATTATCTTATCATTAAGTTCTTCATCTTTCTTTTTGCTATTTGTGGTCATAAATGCTATAACTATTACAAATATTAATATAATTAATAAAGGTCTTCTTATTTGAATTATAATCACTCCTATATAAAAACATATTATCT